>NZ_DASUIQ010000064.1:0-10734 GCF_036279695.1 Sulfuricurvum sp. | reverse complement strand
GGTAACGGTATCGCCTACTTTTGCATCGCCCCCTACGGTTCCGGTGACAGGAACGTTAGCGCTTGCTCCCTCGGTCGCGTTGATGACGTTGTCGGTGGTGACGTTATTGACGGTGATCGTTGCCGTATTCGTAGAAATTGTTTCAGCGGTATTTTCTATAATTATAGGTCGGAATACCGTCGTATCGGCAGTAACTTGGGGAGTGTTAGCTCCCACCGAGTTCAATAATGTGCTCACGTCTCCAACTAATCCCGTACGATCTGAAAAAATATCGCTTCCCGGACGTTCTTGATCGGTTAATGCATTACCGGCAGCTGTTTCATCGCCGGCTTCTGTTGTATCTTTTCCATTCAGCAATTCAGCACTGTTTAGTGCCAAAGCATTTTTAACTGATTCTACTGATACAATTGCATCATCACTGCTAAACACCCCTTTGAGGAGTGATGTATCAAAATTCAAAGCTTGGTTTCCGGCAATAAGTAAATCTCCTATGCCGTCCAATGTCACATCAACAATAATTTTCGCATTTTGAGGATTATTAGGGGCACCGTAAACTAGTTCACCTTCATGAACTGCTTCTCCGACTTTTAACTGATGGACATGACCTTTTGCATCTTTTACAAAAAAAGTACCTTGCTCCAACGATTTGACGTATCCGATTACTCGTGCCATGTATAATCCCCTAAATTTAGAAAATGTTATATTCTCTAATTCTAGCTCAGAAGAAAAAAGAAGTCTATTGTACTTAGGTACTAATTGGAGAAAAAACTAACTATGAAGGAGTAAAGAGAGGGCAAGACGATCTTTAAGTGAGAGTTTTTGATAGATAGCACTTGCATGTGCTTTCACCGTGCGAACCGTAATATCTAATGCATCCGAAATCTCTTGATGCGTTGCTCCATCACCGAGCATAAGTGCCACTTCACGTTCCCGATGACTCAAAACATCAAGCACCGCCAATGATTTATCGTGTGTGCTCTTTTGGGTACGGATCTGAGAGATCATCATCGTAATAAAATCGGGATGAAGCCATACTTTACCCTCTTCTAACGCTTGATAGGCTGAGTGTAAATGGGACTCATGCATCATTGCATTGCCATATCCCATAGCTCCAAGGTGCAAAAAATGTTGCGCATCGTCAAAATCAGGGACACTGGAGAGAACCATGACTCGACGTAAAAAGAGAATCTTAGTCTCAAGATCACTTAAGCGTTTGAGGCTTACATCATAAGCGAATACAATCGAATTTGACTCAATAAAAGATGAAAAATTTTCCAAAATTGTTGGATTGACAGCTGTAAAACAATTGAGCCAGCGATCTCGGATTTGATCCTCATCACAAAGAATATAAAGTCTCATTTAACGCTCCGTAAACGTATATTGTTTGGCTTTTAGGATCGGTTTTAAAATATATTCCAAAACGGTTTTTTTACCCGTAATAACATCCACATTTACCATCATCCCGGGAATAATTTTCAAAGGTTTATCTTTGGTTCCGAGATATTTTTTATCGGTTTGCACTTTAACAACATAATAGACATTATCATTTTTGTCACTCACCGTATCAGGGCTGATCGTTACCACTTTTCCGTGCAATGAGCCGTATATCGAAAAATCGTATGCCGTGATTTTAACAATCGCGTCTTGCCCCGGATAGATAAAAGCAATATCCGCAGGTTTTACTTTGGCTTCAGCTAACAATCCCCCCTCAGTCGGGACGATCTCGATCAAATTATCCCCCGGCTTGATAACCCCTCCGACCGTATTGACGTAGAGTTTTTGAACGATCCCGTTGATAGGAGATTTAATAACCGTACGGGTTACCTGATCGGCCAATGCTGAACTCTCAGCGCCGATGCGACTATGCTCAGTTTCCGCCTCGTTGAGTTCCATTTGTGCTTTCATTGTAAATTCAGAGCGCGCTTCACGAATTTTGCTATTTGTTTCATTAATCGCGGAATTCAGTCGCGGAATGGAAGAGACCAAAGCATTGTACTTTTCCGTGACATCACTGAGTTCACGTTGTAGCTTTAAAAACTCAACGCGCGGTTTAATCCCCTGTGCCACCAGCGGTTCAGAGATAGCAACTTCTTCTTTGATCAGTGCCAATGCCCGTTTTTGTTCTCCGATACGCCCTTGCGCTTCGAGTTTTTCGTTTTGTTTCTGAGCAAGCTGATCAGTTAATCCCGAAATTTGAGAACGCAGTCGATCTTGATTCGAGTTATAAACGCTTCTCTCTTGCATGATTTGCATCGGAATTTTTGCCAAGTCATCCGCGGTAGGGGCGAAAGGCGTTCCTGAAGCTTCTGCACGTAAGCGAACAACCTTAGCCCGTAACTCTGCCGATTTAAATTGCGAACTCTCATAGGTCGAAGAAGATTTAAGATTATCGACACGCAACAACGTATCGTCAGCATTTACCTTTTGCCCCTCTTTGACCATAATGGCACTGAGTATCCCCCCCTCAAGATGCTGTATCATCTGGTTTTCACCGCCGGGAATAACCTTTCCCTCACCTCGAACAATCTCATCAATCGGAGCAAGCGCCGCCCACAAGAACACAATAAATACTGTTACAATCCAAAACAACAGAATGGATCGAAGCCGTGTAGGGGTATCTTCGAGCACTGCAGCGGAGAGGCTACGCATAAACTGATAATCGTTGGCATCAAATGAGAACCGTTTTTTCTTTCTCATTGTGCACCTCCTGCAAGTTGAGCAATAACTTGATCCTTTGGACCGTCCAGATAGATAGAGCCCTCATTCATCACGATGATACGGTCAACCAACGGCAAAATAGTATTTTTTTGAGTAATCAATATCGCCGTTTTGTCTTCAAGATAGGTTTTGAGATTTGCAATCAGACGATTTTCACTCAACTGATCCATCGCATTCGTCGGCTCATCCATAATAATAATCGGTGATTCAAATAGGAGCGCCCGTGCAATCCCGATACTCTGCCGTTGCCCGCCGGAGAGACCCATTCCTCTCTCTCCTATCGGCATTTCATACCCTTTAGGGTGTTTTCGGATAAATTCATCGGCACCCGAAATAACAGAAGCACGAAGCATCTGTTCATCACTCGCTCGCGTTGAACGATACGCTATGTTATCTTTTACGGACCCTTTGAATAAAGTAATATCTTGTGAAACATACGAAATATTTTTTCGTAAATCGGCCGGATCGATCTGTTTTATATCGATGCCGTCGAGCAAAATAGAGCCCTCGGTCGGTTCATACAAATTAAGCAAAAGTTTGGAAATGGTACTTTTCCCCGATCCGATCCGACCGATAATGGCAACTTTTTCACCCGCTTTAATGGTTAATGAGACATTTTTCAACACACTGTGATCCGACTCATCATAAGCGAAACTGACATTTTTTAACTCAATTTCCCCTTTGAATTCAGGACGCGTGATAAATTTTTTCCCGTGTGGACGCTCGGTAGGCTGTGAAATAATCCCCTCGATTCCGTCATATGCGGCCTTGGCATCGGAGTAATTGGCAATCAATGCAGCCGCTTGCCCCATCGGTGCGACGGTACGTCCTGCAATCGTGATAATAGCGATCAATCCACCCATCGTGAGTTCATGTTCACCGATCATATAGACCCCGAAAATCACTAACAAGACGGTTGTCAACTGGGTTAAAAAACCCGTCACCGTTGAAATCGAGTTAGAGATAAGGCGTGATTTTAAACTTTTTTGGGCAATTTCACCGGTCGCTTCTTCCCATGCCCATTGCACTTGACCTGTTGCACCAAGCGTTTTAAGGGTTTCAATATTTTGGAGTGCTTCGATCAAAATGGAGCTTTTCGCCGCAGACGATTTATGCGTCTCTTCGATACTCTCTCTGAGCGGATTTCGCATAAAAATAGCGTATCCCAAGATGAGAAGCATCATAACAATAGGGACAACTACCATCCATCCGCCGATGTATCCGATCACGAGTAAAAAAAGCAAAGCAAACGGGAAATCGACCAATGCCGTCATCGTCGCATTGGTTAAAAAAGAGCGAATTGAATCAAAATCTTTTAAATTACTGGCAAACGATCCGACCGATTTTGGGTGAGACGCCATTTTTAGATCGAGTACTTTTTCAAATATCATTGATGACATAATAATGTCACTTTTTTTACCGGCACTCTCCAAGAGTATGGCACGGGTAAATTTCAAAAAGGTATCTAACACATAGACGACCAAAACACCGATAGCAAATACCCATAACGTCTCCGTCGCATTGTTCGGAATGACACGGTCATATACACTCATCGTAAACAAAGGGCTAGCTAGTACGAAAAGGTTCACCAGCACCGTCGCATAGATAACATCACGATAAATGTTTTTGGAGAGTTTCAGCGTGTCCCAAAACCAATGCTTATGCTTGACATTCAGGGTTAACGAATCACTTTCATTGTAAACAAACGGTTTTTTGATTAAGAACGCAAATCCGACATACTCCTTATCCAGCATCTCACAAGGGACGGTCTCTTCGATAGCCTCTTCCGCCGGAAGGATGATTTTACAGGTTTTTCGATCCTCAGAAATAGAATCAAGGATGCACGCATTCGAATTTTCTAACAATAAGATCATAGGAAGCTGTAAAGGGGAAATATCGGAGAGTTTTCGATGGACAAGTGTACTTTTTAGACCGGCTCGACTCGCGGCTCGCGAAAAAAGCCCTTTGGATGATTTGAGACTGTAGAGACGAAGTGCTCCACCCCACGGTGCCGTCGGCAACCCTGCCATCAATGCTTCAGCAGTATAGGGCTTATGATAAAGTTGTGTAAAAAGAACCAAACATTGTAATAACGGATCAACTCCAAACGCCGCCCCCTCCGGATCGGCAACTCGTCCTTCAAATTCCTCATTCATGCATCGTAACCTTAATCTTAATCTTTGCTAGTTATTTATCTCTTTTGTATTTGCCGTCTTGACGATCGGCAAAAATAAGGTTATCGACCTCTTCATCATTCTTCAACCCATTATCTTCTACGTTCAAGCCTACTTTTTCCGTTGCTCGAATAGCATTGGATCCAAGAACATGTTGTACCATAGAACCCATGGCATCTAAAATACGGTAATGGGCGAATAGAAGATCGTTTTCAGCTCGGACGATCTGAGATTGTGCGGCAACATTATCATTTTGTGCCACTAGCAGATCCAAAAGGGTACGACGACCCAAATCATACTCTTTTTGATAGAGTTCGAGTGTCTTGGCACTGGTTGTTTCATAACGTTTTAGATGAACTAATTGTTCCGAAATATACCGTTTTGCATTCCACGATAACTCACCCTGTTCATCCAGTTTGCGGAGCGTTTCTCGCTTATTTTCATTCTCTTGATAAATTTTGCTCAAATTTTTCTGAATTTGCGACTCATCCGCTCCACCGCGATAGAGGTTATAAGACAATGTTAAACCGAATTTCGTTCGATCATCATTCCCTTCCATACCCCCGATGTTATTAGCCCAACTTTGACGCGCAAATGCATCGATTTTAGGATAATAGTTTTTATAGGATGCTTCTTTTTGCGCTTTTGCCGCTTTGACGTTGTATTCGCTCACCAAAACCGATGGGTTATGGGTACGTGCATACGCTTTCATCTCTTCGAGAGTTGAGGGGATCCCCCCCTCAAAACTAGCATCTTGAAGTTCTGAAGCTTCTACATGACGTCCTAATACTCTCTCAAGATTAAAAAGGGAATCATCCAAATTATTTTGTGCGACGACATAATTCGATTTCGCTAACGAGAGGGAAGTATCGGCTTTTTCCGCTTCCGATCGTGTCGTCATCCCCGCAGCATAAAGTTTACTGACTTTATCAAAGATCTCTTCATTAAATTGTACATTTGCTTTTGCGATACAGAGTAAATCACGATTTTTTAGTGCTGTAATATATACATTGACAAAATTATAGGCGGTATCATTCGCGTTTTCAATATAGTGGTTTGATGCGGCTAAAATACGGGCTTTTTGATAATCGGCTTCATACACGGTACCAAACCCGTTAAAAAGGTTCTGAGTCAATTGTAACGAATGCTCATACGAAGTCAAAGAACGACTCGCAAAACTGGTACTCGGTGATTTGGTTTTTTCACGCGCAACCGTGCCCGTATAGTCTAACGTCGGAAGATACTGCGCTTCTGTCGTTCTCAAGTCTTCGAGTGTAGCACGATAATTATGCAATCGCTCCAATACGACCGGATGGGTGGAGAGAACTTCATCGACCCCCTCATTCAGTGTAAGCGCACTTAAAGCTGAAGCGGTACACAACGACAACGTAACGGCTACTTTTAGAAACGAAACTTTACGATCAAACATATAGATAATTCCTTTTTACGGGTATTGATTAAGTGAAAATATTATGTCACATGAAATTATACGTTTCAATTGTGGTTGAAATGTATTTACCGTTTGTACATACTATTCGTATATAGAGTGGTAATAATTATACCCTAGAAAAAGTCATATATCGGTCATAAATTCATACTAATTTTTAACCAAATCATACAACATCAATGTGGATGTTATTTTTTCCCACTTTTGGCATACATTTGTGTGTTACAATAATGATACTAAAAAAGTAACGTATAAAGGAAGAATTTCACGCCATGAAAATCTCAATGTCTCATTTACCGTCTTCGATTGCTTTCACGGCCTTATTGAGTGGATTAGCACTTCATGTTCAAGCCGCAGAACAGAGCGTCTCCTATTTTAACGGGGAAGAGAATCGAACGATGTCGGTGACCTCTGCCTCATTTACTCCGACCCATCCCGAATGCTGTACGCCAAAAGCCCCTAAAGGACCATTCATCGTTCCGGAACCGAAAGTGGTAACACCTCCCCCAGCTCCGGCACCTGAACCTGTTATTCAAAAAGAGGGTGATAGCGATGGGGATAAAGTCCTCGACTCCAAAGATGAATGCCCAAATACCCCTAAAGGGTATAAAGTGGATACCAAAGGGTGCCCTCGAAGTGTAACGCTTCATCTCAATTTTGCAAGCGGTTCAAGCATTCTTCCCGAATCAGCCGATAAAGATATCACTGCACTCACCGAGTTTATGAACGAAAATACGGCCGCAATCATTACGATTATCGGACATACCGACAGCACCGGTAAAAAAGCAAAAAATCAGGTATTATCAGAGGATCGAGCTAAAGCGTTAGGGGCACGATTGGTTCACAACGGTATCGCGCCTGAACGGATCAAAACTTCCGGTAAAGGGCTTAGCGAACCGATCGCATCCAACAAAAAACCTGCCGGACGTGCACAAAATCGCCGCATCGAAATTCAAATCCGCTAACACGTGGATCATTTGATCTCCCCTAGCGGGAATCAAACGTTAAAATACGCGTCTGCCGTTTCTTTCAATCTACGATATATTTTCTCAAAATCGGTCGAGTAGACCCGATTTTCCCCTATCGAAGTGATAAAATTGGTGTCCCGATCCCATCTAGGGACTAAATGCAGATGTATGTGTTCCGCAATCCCTGCTCCACCCGCTTTTCCCAAATTCATCCCGATATTGACTCCGTGCGCACCAAAACTCTCTTTGAGCATTTTCACACCCCTTTGTGCCAAGGCGCTCATATGGAGCCATACCTTCGGATCAAGCGCTTCAAGAGCATCGGTATGGTGGTGAGGAATAATCATAAAATGCCCCGGAGTATAGGGGTAGCGGTTCATCACGATAAAACAGTGCTCATCGCGATAAAGGACATAGAGATTCTCATCATCACTCTCATGGGTGCTGATGTGACAAAACACACACCCCTCAATCTTCTCTCCCGTTACGTACTCATCCCGCCACGGGGCGTATAAAATATTTTCCATTAGATAAAATTCGGTGCGTCATTAGCGAACAATATGATGTCACCTGCTTTTGTGACTTCACCCAACGTTTTAACCATCTGTGACTTATCACTCAACATGATTTTTTGAGGAACATTTAGCTCTTTGTCAAACTGCGCCGCATTAAGCTGCCCTGTGATGATAGCGATGTCAAAAACACCGTTAATCGCACGGATCAGCTCGCTGTTAAGCTCTTGCGTACTTTCCACCAATCCAGGGGTGACGATCACCTTTCGACCGCTGTGGAGAGAACAAAGACGTACCCCCTCCAACATTCCGTCGATATTTCCGTTATAACCGTCATCAAGGATAATTTTGCCCCCTGCATCGATCCGCTCCAAACGATGTTCGACACTTTTTAGTTTCTCGACCGCATTTACGATCTCATCAGCGCTCATCCCCATCTCGGATGCGATCAAAATTGCCGCATTGATATTGATGGTTTGGAACCCGCCGAGGACATTGGTATGAAAATGTCTCTCTTCTCCGTTGACACTGAGATCAAAATCGATCCCCTCCAACGTTGCCGCGAGATTATGTACATCATCTCCGAAAAAGGTCACCTTTTCATGCGGTTCATCCGTTACAGACGTATGGATGAATGCCCGTTTGAGGCGATTGGAGTGGATAATTTCGAGCTTGGTACGCTGGATACGCTCCAATGTTTTGAAATATTCCAAATGTTGCGGCCCTACTTTACCGACCACCACGATCTGCGGATGAAGCAGTTGCGCAATAGCGTAAATATCTCCCACTTCACGCGCCCCCGCTTCACAGATATAGACTTGTGTATTGGTAGGGAGCGATTCGTTGACGTCACGGATGATTCCGCCGAGGGTATTGACACTTCGAGGCGTTGCATAGACATTGTATTTTTGGCTCAATACTTGGGCAATAAAATTTTTCATCGAGGTTTTACCGTAGCTTCCGGTAACACAGATAATCGTTAGATCACTCATCGAAGCTACTTTTCGAGAGGCTTCACGCTTATACGCCAAAAATAAGAATTTCTCGGTCCCCCATGAGAGGAGATAGGTCAAAACGAGTGGGAAAATAACACTGAAACTCTCCGACCATCCTTTGAATGCGATAAGGAGGTTCAATAATACACTTACGAAGCCCAAAAGGATCAAAAAGCGCTTTACTCGCCATGTCAACACCACTTTTTTATCGAGACGAACATGCCATAGATACAAAAGCGGTAGATAAAGCGCAACCACAAAGAGGCTGTAACGTGCCAGAGCATAATAGAGGATAAACGGTGCAATAAAATAAGCGACATGCCACCATGTTTTATGGTGACGCAACACTACCCGCTCAATCCGATAATCGTACCACTGGAGATTGGTAATCAGATACCACCCTAGTGCCATTACAAAAATGATATTAGCGATAAACGGGGTTATTTGTGTCAATTCCATACTCTTTCCTTAATGCTCCAAACTTTTTAATACGGTTTTCTCAATCTCTTTAGCCACGGTAGCTCCCTGCTCTAAAAAGAAGTAGTGATCGCCGTCAAACTCAACGACTCGTGATTCACTGATAAGTTCCGCGATTTTATGCGCCGTCCACAGCGGTGTTGCCGTATCCTGAGCTCCGAAACACAACAACGCTTTCCCTTTGAAAGCTCGAAATTTTTCACTGAAATCTTCGTTGACTACGCTTTTGAACGTCTCATACATCGGTTGAGAGAGCCCCTGCGCATCGGGAGCCACAAAAAAACGGCGAAGCTGTGTAAGACCGGTTAGTTTAAGCACTTTAAAGAGGGCTATTTTTGCCCGAATCTTGAACGGTTTAGGAACCAAAATTCCTGCGGAGGCGACCAAAACGAGGACATCCGGTTGCAACAGTGTCGCTACCTTTCCTCCAAATGAGTGTCCGACAATAACGGTTTTATCCGCTTCGATCATGGAGAGAAACGACTCCAAAATCGTCGCATAATCTTCCGTCGTAAGCGCCATGTTACACGTGCTATTTCCAAACCCCGGCATATCGATATAGATATGGCGAAATTGTTTGAGGTGCGTACCGAATGCATGTTTCATCAGATTTTTATGAGATCCCCACCCGTGGAGGAAAATTAGATCAATATGAGCAGTGGGATTGATGATTTCATAACTGATCGAAAACGTATGTTGTTGGTACTGGAGAGACTTAACTGCCACGCTTATTTCCCTTTAGCTTGGGAGATGGAGTGGATATAGTCATAATTGACCCGAATCGCTTTTTTCTCGGGCAATGACGCGAGCAGTTTTTGGATAGAGCCGCTAAAATCTTCGAAAAGATAATTCGCCATCGATCCTGGGATCGGGTTGACTTCATTGAGGTAAACTTCGCCGTCAATCTCGAAGAAATCACAGCGGATCAGCGCCCCCTCAAACAACGGCAGATAGATTTTCGCAAACGATTCTCGCAACTGTGCGACCAACGTCTCACTCACCGCAGCGGCTTCGACACTTCCTGAACGGGAAAAATCGAGATACTTTTTCTCAAAATCCAAAAACTCCGCTTTTTGAGGCTCTTCGACGATCGAGTAGGTAATCTCGCCGCGTGCACTGAACCCTGCGAGGTTGTACTCTTTGACTCCATTAATAAACGGCTCGATCAACAGCACATTGTCAAATTCAAAGGCTACGTCCAGCGCGTAATCGAGTTCGCTCGGCTCACGGACGATACTCACCCCGATAGAGCTTCCCAAACGGGCGGGTTTGACGATAAAAGGGTACGCCGTAGTAACGATGCGCTTATCTTCTTTATGCAAAATCTCATACGGAAGCGTTTTAACCCCGAGTGACGCGGCAAGCCATTTGGTATAGTGTTTATCAAAACTGAGCATCGATGCCTCTTTGCGAGGACCGATGAACGGGATATGGAAAAAGTCC
>NZ_DASUIQ010000063.1:0-15832 GCF_036279695.1 Sulfuricurvum sp. | reverse complement strand
TGGACACGTGCCGCATGGCCGGATGTTCGACCTGACCAATTGATGTGGTTGTGTTGGAAAGTTTTAATGCCGATCGCGGTGATCAACGTTGTTGCCACCGGTGTCGTAATCATGATTCAACAAGGAGGTATGTAATGGCTTCACACCACGTTGAAGAACATCACCCGTTAAACGATCGAAATGTGAAGGAAGGGTATTTCTACGTCGATATTGAAACCTACCCGACGAGCGGGTGGGACAAATTTAAACAAGTGGTAAACCGTACTTTTAGCGGCGAGCTTTTTGTCGGTCTATGGGTCGTTATGCGGGAGATGATCAAATTTGACATTCATACCCTTCAGTATCCGCTCGAAAAGCTCCCGATCGGACCGCGCTATCGTGCGGTGCACAAGCTTATGCGCTTGTGGGAATCGGGATATGAGCGTTGTATCGGATGCGGATTGTGTGAAAAAATTTGTATCTCTGATTGTATCCGTATGGATACCCGTATCGATGAGAACAGTCGTAAAGAGGTAACCGAATACAGTATCAACCTCGGACGCTGTATTTTCTGCGGCTACTGTGCCGAAGTGTGTCCTGAACTCGCTATCGTTCATGGACAACGATATGAAAATGCTTCCGAACAACGTGCCCATTTCGTCATCAAAGATGACATGCTTACTCCGCTTGATTTACTCAAAGCAGGTGAACAAGCAGAATACCCAGGCTTCGGAGCCATCATCCCAGGAAGCGACGCGTCGGTCAAAAAGACCCCGTTGGCGTATTAAGGAGTAGGAATGTTTGAAGCGATTGCTTTTTATCTGTTTGCGGCTCTCACGATCGTGATGTTTACTATCACGGTAATGACGAGTCAAGCGCTTTATGCGATTACCGCAATGGCGGCGGGGATGATCTTCATCTCGGCGTTTTTCTTTATTTTAGGTGCCGACTTTTTGGGGGCGATCCAAATTATCGTCTATACCGGAGCGGTTATGGCATTGTATGCGTTTGGGATGATGTTTTTCGATACGACACGCGATGTGGTTGAAAAACGTACTAATCCTCAGATCGTATTTGTTCTGGGTGTATTGGCGGCGGTCATGGTAGTAGCTATTTTTGTTGCTCCGGTTGTCTCTAACAACATTCAGGCTCTGTATCCGATCCAAGAGAATATCGGTAATTCTCAAGCGGTAGGGATCGTTCTTTTCACCAAATACCTTGTCCCATTTGAACTTGCGGCGGTTATGCTTCTTGTCGCTATGATTGGCGGGATTGTGTTGGCCGGTAAGAAAATGGACAGATCGTTGACGTTGATGAAAGAAGAAGAGATCGGTACGATGGACGATAGCTTTGTACCAGAAGAAGGGGGACACTGATGGAAATTACACTCACCCATTATCTTATATTATCGAGTGTATTGTTTGCAATCGGTTTGATCGGGGTTATGCGCCGAAAAAATCTTTTGATGCTCTTTTTTGCAACCGAGATTTTACTCAATGCGACCAATATTGCGTTTGCGGCAATTTCTCACTATATCGGAGATTTGACCGGACAAATGTTCGCTTTTTTCATTATCGCGATTGCGGCATCGGAAGTGGCGATAGGACTTGGGCTTCTCATCGTATGGTACAAACGTACCGGTAAGATCGACTTAGATCAAATGAATTCAATGCGAGGATAGGCTATGGAACTTTATTTATATATTGCACTCTTTGCTCCGCTGGTAGGGTCGTTGTACGCATCTCTTTTCAGCGCATCTCCTAAATCGCAGCATGTCGGGGTGGTGGCATCGGGGTTATTGTTTACCTCATTTATCAGCAGTGCCATTTTACTCAGTTATGTGATGAGCGGTCACATTGTTCATGTTGAGATGATGACATGGATCGCGGCGGGAGATCTCTATATCCCGTTCGGATTTGTCGTTGACCAAGTGAGCGTCGTGATGATGATGGTCGTTACCATCGTCTCTACCGTAGTTCATGTGTACTCCATCGGATACATGGATCATGACAAAGGGTTTAATCGCTTTTTCTCATGGCTTTCCGCGTTCGTTTTCTCGATGATGGTACTCGTTATGAGTGACAACTTCGCAGGGCTCTTTATCGGATGGGAAGGGGTAGGTCTTTGTTCATGGGGACTTATCGGCTTCTGGTATCATAAAGAATCGGCAACTTGGGCGGCAAACGAAGCGTTTATTATGAACCGTATCGCTGACCTTGGGATGTTAATCGGTATTTTCTTGATTTACTGGAATGTCGGATCACTTCAATACGATGTCGTTTTTGCGGAAATCAGCAATCTTCCGATGGTGATCGTAACGTGGATCGGTAT
Source organism: Sulfuricurvum sp. (assembly GCF_036279695.1). Taxonomy (GTDB): domain Bacteria; phylum Campylobacterota; class Campylobacteria; order Campylobacterales; family Sulfurimonadaceae; genus Sulfuricurvum. Next base: position 13,522 of record NZ_DASUIQ010000063.1, on the reverse strand, counting down.
TTTCCTCTTTATCGGTGCGATGGGTAAATCGGCACAGTTTCCTCTCCATACATGGCTTGCCGATGCGATGGAAGGTCCAACTCCGGTATCTGCGTTGATCCATGCGGCAACCATGGTTACGGCAGGGGTCTATTTGGTTGTGCGAGCGAACCCGATTTATGATTTGATTCCGAATGTCGGGATCTTTATCGCAAGCCTCGGTGCGTTTGTTGCGTTGTTCGCAGCATCGATGGCACTGGTGAACCGCGATATGAAACGGATCATTGCCTACTCAACTCTATCACAGCTTGGATATATGTTCGTAGCGGCAGGGCTAGGGGCGTACTGGGTTGCATTGTTCCATCTTATGGCGCACGCATTCTTCAAAGCGCTCCTGTTCCTCGGTGCGGGTAACGTTATGCACGCGATGCACGATGAACTCGATCCGTTTAAAATGGGGGGATTGCGCAAAGTGATGAAAGGGACATTCGTTATGATGACCCTTGCTTCCGTTGCGCTAGCGGGTATCTATCCGTTTGCCGGATTCTTCTCAAAAGATTTGATTTTGGAAGTCGGATTTGTGGAGCATCACTACGTTATCTATACCGTATTGTTATTGACTGCCGGTTTGACAGCGTTTTATTCATTCCGTCTTGTTGCATTGATCTTCCACGGGGAAGAGCGTTACAAACTTTTCGGTATCCATCCGCACGAAGCGTATAAATTTATGCTCGTAGCGATGTCACCGCTCTTGGTATTGGCGATCATTGCAGGGTCATTCAAAATGACCTATTTCCAATTGGTTATGAACTTGCTCCCTGCAACACAGTATCATGTTCATGATCAGCTAACATTCTGGATTATGACGATCGGAACACAGTTATTTGTCATCGCGGCTATTTTATTTGCCTATAAAAAATATGCAAACGGAGGGGTTAGCGTTCCTGATGGCACCTCAAAAATGGAGAATAGCTTCGGATACAAACTTTTGAGTAACCAGTACTATATTCCGAAAATTTACGATGAAATATTTTCAAAACCGTATTTGGGGCTTTCTCGTATTGCATGGAAACAGATCGACCTTAAAATTGTTGACGCAACCGTTGATGCGATTGCAAATGCGATTTATAAAACAGGTGAGAATACGCGTGATATTCAAAATGGAAACCTTTCAACAATGTTACGCTGGATGGTTGTCGGTTTGGTTGTATTAATATCGCTTGCTTTAGTGTTTGTCATAGCAGCGCGTATTTTGAATGCTTAAGGAGTAATGATGATAGATCACATTTTAACACTTTTAATTTTCTTCCCGGCATTGGCGGCAATGCTCGGATTTGTCGTCACGAAAGATAGCATGAGAGCCTATGGGATAGCCGTAGCGTTTATCGAATTTGCTCTCTCTTTGTGCCTCTGGTATGCATACGATCCGATGGTTTCGGGAATGCAGTTTATGGAATCTATGCCGTTAATCCCGCAGTTTGGTGTCAACTACCTACTGGGAGTGGATGGGATTTCCCTCTTTATTATTATCCTCTCAACGTTTTTCACGTTGATCGGTATTGCGTCATTGACTGAAACACGCCGCATCAAAGATTTGATTATTACGTTGCTGTTCTTAGAGATGACGATGGTGGGTGTTTTTGCGGCATTGGATGCGATCGTATTCTATGTATTTTGGGAACTCTCTCTTGTACCAATGCTCTATATCATCGGTGCGTGGGGCGGACCGCTTCGTATTTACGCGTCGATCAAGTTTTTTCTCTACACGTTTACCGGCTCACTCATTATGTTGGTCGGGATGCTTTTTATGGCATATTTGTATTTTCAAGCGACCGGAATGTGGAGTTTCTCAATCCTTGAGTGGTATCGAGTTATGGTTCCTTACGCGAATGAATTTAATGAAGTGTGGTGGATGGGCAATTATCAAATTTGGCTCTTCCTTGCATTTTTCATCGGGTTTGCGATCAAAGTCCCGATGTTTCCGTTCCATACATGGCTTCCGTATGCACACGGTCAGGCTCCGACCATCGGTTCGGTGATTTTGGCGGCAATCTTGCTCAAAATGGGAACCTATGCGTTTGTCCGTTTCTCATTGCCGTTGTTCCCTGATGCATCGGTATTGTTTATGTTCCCGATCGCTATTATCGCGATCATTATGATCATCTATACGGCGATGGTGGCGTATGCGCAAGAGGATATTAAACAAGTCGTAGCGTATAGCTCCGTGTCCCACATGGGGGTTATTATCCTCGGAACATTCGCCTTGAACGTTGAAGGGGTGAGCGGTTCGGTATTCTTGATGCTGGCGCACGGGGTAGTATCGGGAGCTCTGTTCTTACTCGTTGGGGTTATTTATGACCGACGTCACACGAAACTGATGTCTGAATTCGGCGGTCTTGCTTCGGTGATGCCACGCTATGCGACGATCTTCGGGATCATGATGATGGCGTCTGTCGGATTGCCGCTTACGATTAACTTCGTGGGTGAATTCTTGAGTCTACTTGGATTTTATCAACAATCCCATGCGTTGACCTTAACAGCCGGAGTTGCGATTATCGTCGGTGCGATCTATATGCTTACCGCGTATAAAAAAGCGTTTTTCGGACCGGTAACCAATGAAGCGAATAAAAATCTCAAAGACCTTAACAAAACAGAACTTGTCGGTCTTATCCCTCTTACAATCGTAGCGATTTGGCTCGGGGTTTATCCAAAACCGGTATTAGAGCCGATCAACAATAGCGTAGAGGGCGTTATTCAGTTGATGCACGATAAAGCACAAAGTCCTGAAGCAAAAGCTCGAATTCCTGATCTTTCAGGTAATGAAGGGACTATCTCAATGCAGGAGGCGCACTAATGTTGGAGCCGGTTAATATTTCGTTAGCATCGCTTAATATAGCGACTTTAGCTCCGATGTTGATAGCCATTGTCGGGGCTTTGTCTATTTTGGTCATCGATATGCTCAAGGGTGGGCTAAACAAATCACTGTATGTCATGATCAGTCTTTTGTTTTTACTTCTCGATTTGGGTGCATTGGTTGATTTCGGGGGAGTTTTCCTCAAAAACGGAACGATCTTAGGATTCTTTGATGTGATGTTGATGGACGGTATCGCGATCCTTTCTCAAATCATCATTGTGGCGGGTTCAATGCTCTTTATCCCGTTGGCACTCACCTCAAAACGGTTCCATGAGTACGACTATCCTGAGTACTTTGCATTGTTCTTGTTTATGATTGCAGGCTTCCAGTTCATGGTGGCAACCGATAATTTGATCATGATTTTTGTCGGTCTTGAGACGGCATCGTTGGCGCTTTATACCCTTATCGCACTTCACAATCGCTCCAAATCATTTGAAGCGGCGGTGAAATATTTTACGATGGGTGCTTTGGCGGCAGGTTTTTATGCTTTCGGTTCGATGATTTTGTACGCGATCAGCGGTTCGGTAGAGATCAACCAAATCGCTAACGTTATGGCGGAAGACCACTATAGCAATATCGGCTATGTTCTCCTCTCTATGGCGTTTATGATTGCGGCATTTGGATTTAAACTTTCGATGGTTCCGTTTCACACGTGGACACCGGACGTCTATGAGGGCTCATCTGCGGCGTTAGCGGGATACATGTCCATCGTTCCGAAAATCGCGGCGTTTGTCGTTGCGATGAGACTGTTTGAATTCTTGGTGCACAGCGGTGTAGCATGGCTTCAAGTTATCCTCTATATCGGGGTTGTGGTAACGATGACGGCATCCAATATTTGGGCATTGGTACAGAGCGATGTCAAACGTATGTTGGCGTACAGTTCGATCAGCCATGCCGGTTTTGTGATGGCGGCTATTTTGATCGGTACGACACAATCGAATACGGGATTATTCCTGTATTGGGCGCTCTTTAGCTTTACCAACCTTGGAGCCTTTACGATGTTGTGGGTAAACCGCCAAAAAAATCTCCTTCCGGGACAAAGTTCAGACCATCCGTATGAGAAATTCTCCGGTATGGTGAAAACGATGCCGATGGCGGCGGTGATGATGGCGCTCTTTATGCTCTCACTTGCAGGGATACCGCCGTTTGCACTTTTTTGGGGTAAATTGTATATGATCGGCTCAGCTGTGAGTGCGGGCTATACGGTGTTGGCGTTGATTATGGCATTGAACTCGGCGATTGCGGGGTATTACTACCTCAAGTTGATCGTATTCATGTTTATGAAAGAGCCGATGGTCGGATATAACCAGTTTTATTTCATGAATGCGTCACTTTCACTGAAAACCATCATCGGTATTGCGGCGGTGGGAACCATTTTTGCCGTATTCGCGGTAAATCCGTTGTTGAAAGTTATTACGCTATTCGTGTATAATAGCGGCTATTAAAAGGAAACAAAAAGGGGAAATAGTGAGATACTGGATACTTTTATCCCTTTGTCTTCCCCTTTTTGGATTAGAACTCTCTATACAAAGCGGAAAAGAATCCTCAGAGCCGTTTAGTATCCTTCACCTTAGACATTCTCAGCCTTTTACCTGTCAAGCGAGCAATGACGAATTCGGGGAGACTCGACGTATTGAATGCCGCTTCGGCAGTTCCCCGAAACAAAATTTTCCCCCCATCGATAATGCACAGCTGAGCGTCAGTGCCGCTTCGACCGCTAAGGGGTATGTTATCACCATACTTCCCAAATCGAAAATGAAACTGATCCCGCTGGTTTTTGATCTAACCAAAGAGTCGCAAACCTATCAAAATGATGTGAAAAGTGCAAAACACTGGAGTATTGTCGGCTACCAAAAAACGCCCCCTTTGATCAAAAATGCTACCCCTTCCGAATCTGCTATCAATTTTCCTATCAAAGTGGCAAAAAACTCTCCCCCTTATGTCGGCGGGCTTGATCTAAAAGGAAATCCGATCAAAATTCGACGGGTTCAAGATGTCACCGATTACATGGAGATGAAAAAGGCGTATGCGGCCAATGATTATGGCAAAGTGCTTGATCGCGCCAATGATATTCTCAAAGACTACCCGAACACGGTCTTTAAGAATGAACTGATGGTATATCAAATCCGTGCGTATCATAATCTGGAAGAGTATGAGAAACTCATTGCGGCATCCAAGAAATTTTTGCGTGAATATGCCGGTGATGCGAGTGTAGCCGAGATTTTGGCGTATACGGCGAATGCTTATAGTAAAGTCGGGCAAGTGAGTGACGCAGATTACTATTTTGACCGCCTTTTTGATGAACAGCCCGACAGCCCGTTTGCACCGGTGGGAATGATCTACAAAGCAGAGCAATTTGAGACGACGGGTGACCCGAAAAAAGCAATGATGTATTATCAAAGAGCGCTTGCTTCGACGAAAGATGTCAAGATCGCATCCAAAGCGGCATTTAAATTAGCAAGATTGGAACTCGCATCGGGAGACGCCAAGCGAGCATCCGAATATGTAGATAAAATCGCAAAAGCCAATGCCGATTATTTTAGTGAAGTGCGTAGTGATGCCATGAGCATGGCGACAGCATTTAACGATAAAAATGATCCTAAGACAGCGGCTCGTATTACCGAGGCTTTACTCAATAAAACCGATAAAAAATTGGATGATTATCAGCTGTTATTGCGAAATCTCGGACTTCAGCTTGCAAAAGCGGGAAAACGTACCGAAGCGTTAAAACGGTTTAACGAGTATTTGGATGAGTTTAAGTACGGGGAATATGCTGAAGAGATACGCCGAGCCAAAGACGGACTTTTCTTTGATGAGGGGGATCGCAATACTACCAAAGAGATCAAAAAATACAATGATTTGATCGAGCGTTACGGTAATGACAGTGTAGGGCGAAAAGCATTGTATAAAAAAGCTCAGCTTCTATTGGAAGAGAAAAAATACAAAGAGATATTGGATCTTGAGAGTGAACTTTATCGACTGGATTCTGCCGAGTATCCGCAAACGAATGCATTGATTACCAAAAGCGCTATCGGATTGACCAAAAATTATTTAAAAGATCAAAAATGTGTAGAGGCGATGAAGCTTCAAAAGATGTACAAAGTAAAATTGCTTAGTGAGTGGGATGAGTCGATATTTAATTGTGCTCTTAAAACAACACAATACGCTTCGGCTAAAGCGATAGCGCAAAAGCATCTGAAAGCACCATCGGTTGCAGAGCGTCAACTGTGGCTGTATCGAATGGTAAAAACACAGTTTGGACTGGGTGAATATAAAGATGCGATCAAAGGGGGGAACGAGCTTATAACATTGTTAGGAGCGGAAAAGAACCCTCCGCTCAATGACATCTATCGCACTATGTTTGATGCCGCACAGCGCGTTAGTGATAGTGATGCGATGATACGTCATATCAAATCGATTGAGGGATCATTTCCTAACGATTTCAAAGATGTTGAGCGTTATACGCAAATGGTGAGTTTGGGGCTTAAACGCAAAGATGAAGCAATGACTCAATCGTATGCGCGTAAAGTGATCGCATTGCAGGAGCGGACGAAAACGTACACACAAAGTCCGTTTATTGAGTTCACGTTGGCGCAGTCGTATCAAAACATGGGTAAAGATACCGACGCATTGAATACGCTGAAAATCTTGAATAAACAAAAATTGACGAATGAGAAGCGTTCTCGACAACAATATCTCATCGGTGCGATTGAACAACGATTGGGACATAAACGGGAAGCACGAGATGCGTTTAATGCGAGTATCAAAGCCGATAAAAACTCTGCGTGGGGAAAATTGGCTAAAGATGCATTGGCACTATTTTAAAAGGGTGCTTGCATAGCTATAAAGGTTATCAGCACTACCGCTAGCATACAAGTCAAACTGATGAGCATTGAACGTCTGTTGCCGTTTGGCGAGTTGTGCGGTATGTGTCGAAATCAGCTCGATCAGCTCCTCTTTATCGATCTTTCCGTCCAGATACTCCAAGGTCTCTATGACCCCGATCGCTTTCATGCTGTTGGGTGCTCTTCCGTAGAGGCGTTCCAGCTCAGCTACTTCATCGATTAATCCGGCATGGATCATTTTATGGGTTCGGAGGGAAATACGCTCACGCAAAAGATCCCGATTGATCTCCAAATTGAGGATGGGACAATCTGATATGATCGGTTGCGGAGGATGGGTACGAAACCACTCCAAGGGGGGTATATTCGATTCGAGGTAGATGAGGAGCATTTTCTCGATACGGTAACGATCACTAGAGGCAATTTTTTGCATACTTGTCGGATCAATCTCACTTAAGAGACGATGGCACTCTCCTAAATCCGTGAGCATATTTTTAGCTTTGTTGAGGGTGTCGGCAGAAAAATCGGGAATCTTAGAGAGCCCATCGATCATACTTTTGAGATAAAAACTGCTTCCCCCGACAATGATTATGTTTTTATCTTCAATTAGTGCTTTGTCATGGATGCGGGCGTACTCGTCGATAAAGGTAAAGACGCTTGTACTCTCATTGGGAGATAATCGGTCAATTCCAAAATGTTCCGCCGAAGCGAGTTCATTCTTGGAGGGTTTAGCGGAGGCAATATCGATCTCTTTGTAGATACTCAGCGAGTCGATAGAGAGGATAAGTGCATTAAACTCTTGAGCGAGACTGAGGGCTAAATCACTTTTCCCCGATGCAGTAGACCCGATGATCGCTAATTGTTTCATTGGAATAATTATAGCGAACCTCACAAGGGTAAAGAGAATTTACGATAAAATAAAATGATTAATGATTTAAAGGGTTTTTGTGAAGCGATTGACGAAAAAAATACAGGATTTTAATGAGCTGGTAATGTTTCAGCACAGCGTATTTTCTCTCCCGTTTATCTTTATCGCTATGATCGTCGCCTCTAACGGGTGGTTCGGGTTTAAACTTCTTGTTTTAGGGACGTTAGCGGCTATCACCGCCCGCAATGCCGCTATGGGATTCAACCGATACGTCGATCGCATATACGATGTGCATAATCCTCGCACCGCAGGACGTCCGAGTGTTGACGGGCGGCTTGACGGAGCCTCTATCGCTATTTTTACGGCAGTCAATTCTCTTGTCTTTATGGGGGTTGCCTATTTTATTAACGATTTGGCGTTTTATCTGAGTTTTCCTGTTCTCATGGTGTTACTTAGTTACTCTTATTTTAAGAGATTCAGTTCGATGGCGCATATCGTGTTAGGAATATCGCTCGGTTTTGCCCCGATGGCGGGGGCGATAGCGGTATTGGGATATGTACCTCTGTGGTCAGTGTTTCTTAGTATCGGGGTGGTATTTTGGGTAGCGGGTTTTGATCTTCTCTATTCGCTGCAAGACATGGAATTTGATAAAACCAACAATCTGCACTCGATCCCCTCACGATACGGGAGCCGCGCGACATTAAAGATTTCGGCGGCATTTCATATTCTGACGATTCTTTTTTGGGGCGCCTTCGTCAGTGTCGCGGGACTCGGAGTATTCGGAAGTGCCGCCGTGGTATTTTCAGCCGGAATGCTGAGCTATGAGCACTACTTGGTGCGCAAAGATTTTACTCAGATTGATCGGGCATTTTTTACGGTGAACGGCTACTTAGGCTTTGTATTTATCGGATTAATTATTTTAGATGAGGTTCTACTATGAGTGATATAAGATTGGTAACTGCAACAATCGATTTAGAGTACGAAGAAGTTTCTGAGAATGCAGAGCGCTTTGAGCGTGAATTTAACGCCATTAACGAATCGGAAGAAAATTCGATCACACAAGGGATAAAGCACGCTAAAAATCGGGGTGAATTGGACGAATCCAGCACATTGATTCTCAATGTCTTAGTCGAGCTGTACCGTAAAATGGACAAGATGGAGTACATGCTCACGCATGGAAGTTCAAAACGTCTGCCCCTTTCATCGAATGCGTTAATAGAGAGTATCGGGTTGGAGCATTTTAAGATAACATCACAATTGCTGGAAGTCGGTAAACACTATTATGCTCGCATTGAGATGGCAACGTTTCCAAGGCGCGAAGTTGCTTTTTATTTTGAAGCAATAGAACCCACATTGGCAAAAATAGAGAAAATGCATGTACGGGATCAAGAGGCATGGGGACACTACATGACGGCATGCGAGCGGATCATGATTCGTCAGATGAAAGGGCTTGAATGAACCATTCTATCGAGATAGCACTGGTCGCGTTAGCGGTGATGGTGGTAGGGGTAATCTACTATGTGATAACCAAAGAGGGGGAAGTCTCCTCCCAAATTCGCTCTATCGCCAAAGCGGTCGATGATTTGCACCGAGAACTTTTTGCTATGGACAAACGGCTCAAGCAGGAGTTGGAAATCATAACATCCCTTCAAGAGAGCGTTCCCCGTGAGCAAAATTCACTGCATGCCGAACTCGGTCGTGAGGTAAATGAGCTATCGGTTCCGATTTTAGAATCTTTGAACCATATCGAAGACAGCTTCGGAGGGTACAAAGAGAAGACGGAAAACCGTCTCCGATACCTCGAAGAGCGTATCCGAAATCTCTCGCTTCCGACCTCTATCAGCGGGATGGATGATGAGAAAGTGATCAGTCGATACAATCAGGGAACTGACATCGACACGATTGCCAAAGAGCTCCGTTTATCAAAAGCCGAAGTGGAATTTGTCCTAAAAATAAACCAACTCAGATAGTTATAAGCTTTATAGGCTATAATTTCGTTCTCTTTAAAAGATGCGTCCGTAGCTCAGCTGGATAGAGCACCGGTTTGCGGTACCGGCGGTCAGGGATTCGAATTCCTTCGGGCGCACCATCTTTAAATCCCCTTCATAACGACATTTCATCAACTTTTATCAAACACAAAAATCGCTTAAGAATTTACTGGGACATACCTCGGGACATACTTTCGTCAAATCTATTTACACAAGTCATTCAAACCACACCACAGCCCGTCATTAGCATCCAAATATTCGTATCTTAAGGGATTGCTGTCGAAAAGTGGCTCTAATAAATAGGTATGGCAAAAACAGAAATGAAAATGATACTCAGTAAATATTGTCTAAAAAATGATCTTTCATCAATTCTAATGATTAAAGTATATATGAGTTTTATTGTGTAGTGCATGATCTTCCTTTGATAATATCTGTAGATAATATGTAAGGAAATCAAAATACTTGTCGTTTGTGCAGAATTATTTTTATTTGACCCAATCGTAATGCACGCGAACAATCTCAAAAAACTCTCGATACGTCATAAACTTCCTGCTTACGATTGCACCAATAGCGATTTGAGCAAATGAGTATTTGATAGCAGTGATCTCGATCACGTCTTCGATGTTCATTACACCATACCGTTTAATCAATCCACGTGTATCTTTGCGTTGCTGTGATTCGAAATAGTATCGACAGTACGCAGAGGAGAAATAGACAAACGTATAGCCGTGCTGTGAAGCTCTATAGCGCGATTGTTTGTAATCGGTAGTGCAGATTACTCGTAAGATTTGTTTTGATGCTTCATGGGCATTTATAGCGTTTATACACATGACGCCATTGTAGTGAGATCGGATCGATGAGTTTGGAAATATGACAGAATGGAAGCTGCTTCACCATTTACATGTGGAAAACTATGCGATAACTTTTAATAGTTTCGCATAAATTTATTATATTTATTTGAATTTTGTATTTGTTGCTGTAGAAACTGATTTGATTGCGCGTCCATAGCTCTAATATCATTTTGTCTATTCGTTTCATCAGCTGCTGCTTTAATAGCTGCTGCTTGTTGTTGAGATGCTCTAGTCGCATTATCTATAGATGCTTGTTTCATATATAAATCTGCTGTATCTTTATCTATCAATTTTGCCTGATACGCTTCAATGATTTGACCTCGTTTTAGCATTTTTGTTCGTGCTGTATTTTTGTCAATCAAGCCATCTTGATAAGCTTCAAGAGCATGTCCATTAAAAATGAGCCATGTAGCTTTGTCAATCAATCCAATTTGATATGCTTTTTCAACATCACGCGAATAAGAGTACCCTAATAGCTCTAAAGTTAATGGATCTACCATTAAATTTAAATATTTGTATACGTGAAGTTTACATGAATTTGGTGAGTTATAATCAGGAAATAGTTTAAGACGGTTTACTGAATTGCACAATTCCGTTATATGTGAACTATTTTTTATAAATGATTCCATAGTTGCTTTAACATCAGGCTCTAAATATTTTACAATAGGTCCATCTTTTTCTTCGCTACATTCAGCATTAGGTCGATCACTATAAGCCCGGCATGTATTGTAACCATCCCATGTAGGTTTATATGTTACCCCATTACTAAAAACTATTGGTTCAGGATAATGTGGACGTGCTCCACATCCACTAATCAATATTACCGTTGCTACAGCTAAGCTACTAATCCTGATATTCTGCATCATTTTTTTCATTTTTGACTATCCTTTTATCTATAACCTTTACTATTATTCTTTGAACGTAACGAATTCACAACATAAAAAGTAACAACGATAGCAATCACTAAACTTATAATTGTTTCAACAGATGACGGGCTTCCCATGAGACTCATCATTCCTATGAATACTGCAAAGAATACAGTCAAACCAATGATTTTCATAACATTTAGACCTTTTAAGATCATAACCCACTATAGTGGTTTGATGCAGCATTCTAATCAAACTAAACTTAACCCAACTAATACTATGGTGGGTTATAGATGTCTCAGACCGCTTTTTCGGATGAAGAAATACAGAACATCTATAAACTCATCGGCGAAAATGTCAAGCATTACCGTATGCAGAAAGGAATGTCACAACTCTCCCTTTCACAAGAGATGGGATACAGTTCAGTCAGCCTTGTATCCGCTGCTGAACTTTGTAATGACGGCAAGCACTTCAATATTGAGCACCTGTACAAGATCAGCAAGATACTCGAAATACCCATCACTCAATTCTTCGAATCTACCCCATCGGAACCACTGTCTGAGTCCAATCAATAGCATCTTATCCCCTTTCGGATTGAAAGGGTCAGGGATAGCGACCAACCAATCAGATAGACAAAAAAGCGATGGTTAACATGAACATCACATTATATGACGTGCTATGCACGGTAAACTTAGCTCGAAGAGGTCAGTTTTAATATAATGAATGTTATGTCTAAAGGTAACTTCAAATACCGCTGTGAACGTAAGCAGGTCACGATAGGGTCAGTTTTAACTGAGCGTATCATTGGCTGTCTCGTTCACTGGCTGTAGGTGTTTTCAGTTAGCGTCCAGCGCTTTTCCGATACCGATTGTTTGAGTGGATGCGAGCCCATCTCCCTTGTGGTTCTTAGAGCCACTGTCAAACCACACCCGATACTATTTCACCATCCCACCCAAAACAAAAAAAGAAATGCGAAATGAGATCAAAGCTCGTAGCGTTGACCGTGGCAGTGCGAAGCATTTAGAGAATGGAGCAGTAATCAATGAGGTACGATAGTTAAATCGCCTCTCTACATTTCGTTAGAATATAGTCGGTTGGGTGTAGATACTTTTTGGCTTCTTTAAATTTTGAAGGCAATTTAGATACTACGAATCCATCGGTACATTCAGCTTCAAATACATATCCGCCATCTATGCTCTCGAATGCTCCGTGCCCATGAGAAATCAAAACATACCGTTCCTGCCCACCATCTTCTTTTCCAATGTACCTACCGTCTGATAACCCTACTTCATCTTTGAGATTAATTTGCAAAAATGCTGCATTTAATGTAGTAGAGATAATTAACAATATGGTTAGTGCTGCAATATTTTTGAATTTATACAATTTCATTATCAAAATTCCTTAGTATTCATTTTGTTACAGAAAATGCTATAGGTTAAATTTAATGTATATAAATTACCTATAAAAATTACTGAAAGTATTTTTTCTTGCATCATATATTTTTACAATTCATTGATGCTTCTGTTTCCAGTAATCTCTTTTGCGCTGCTTACTTCCAGCAATACACATATCAAAGATTTCGGCTAGTGTTGGTTCCTCTACCACTTTGGGTTCATCCTTAATGAGTCCGATTGATCGTAAAAAGTTTACGTCTCGGATTGCAGCAGGATCACCCGCTGCGGCTTTCGTCATTGTTATTGCCATCATGACGCACGTCCTAACAGTCCATCATCGAACTCAGTGTAGTCACAACGCAAGTCTCTTGCAATGGCTGAATGATCGATATAGTATGTCAGATTGGCAGGAATATCACCGAAGCATCCCTCGTCAACTAAATCCTCAGCAAGCAGTTCGTACACGTCTTTAAAGCTCGTACTGGATCGATAATCATAAATCGTTACGTCCTCGTGGTTCTGCAAGGCATAATCGAACTCATATCCTTCATGAAGCAAGAATTGCACCTGTAGCCGTTCAAACTCTTCAAGGTTGGATAACTCCTCAGCAATTTCATTCAAGCGATATGGATCGCTGTACTCACTCACAGAGCATGCTTTGCTCATGCCAGTGTCTTCCCATTCATAGTCTGTAATGAAAAATTCATCATGCGGAACCACATCGCCACAAACCTGTTGACCCTCTGATAGAACAGCTTGAATTGCACTTGCAAGATCATCACATGGCAGCTCAATCCACTCTCCTATTAATCGTCCACTG
>NZ_DASUIQ010000062.1:0-5122 GCF_036279695.1 Sulfuricurvum sp. | reverse complement strand
AATACTGCTACACTAAGCAGTGCTGATACAATTTTTGAGTTATTCATCTTAATCCTTTTTATCTCTTTTTGTTACGATTTTAGTACGTAAAAATTGTAAACCTATTTGTGTTAACACATAGTTAATATATTAACTTTATTTATCATTATTAACGTCCGACGATCTCTCGGCAGATTGCCAAGTTATAAACTTTATCTTCATATTCAACATAGTGAGATGTAACGTCAACCGGAAAAATACGCCCCTCTTTGGTTCGATGGCGGCTCTCGAAATGCATAACTCGCTGTGCTTGCAGTCTCGGCCAAAATTCAGCCCATTCCTCGGGGCTCCAGTCCGGATCAATATCAAATACCCCCATCCCTCCGATCAACTGTTCCCTGCTGTATCCTAATTTTCGACAAGTGCCATGATTCACATAAACAAAAAGTGGACTGTTCTCTTCCATCAAAAGAATGGTATCTGAAAGGGCATCGAGAGAATAGGTCAGAAGACTCATTTGCAGTTCTGCTTCTTTTCGCTCCGTTATATCGCGGGATAGGACAAGAAATGCTCCGTCTGACTCATTTTTAGAAACAGAAAGTTCAAACCATCTCTCACCGTTCGCCACATTGATACGAATCGTTTTACCGAATGACAACCCTTTTTTATCCGCTTCGTCAATCGCTTCCATAACGCTCTTGGTCGCTTCGGTAGCGAGGAAATCACGGATATTATTGCCTAGAAGCATCTCTTTTTGAGCGGCCAATAACTCCTGATTTTGTGCCCATATCCCTAAATACGTCCCCTCTTTGTTCAGTTCAAATAGCAAATCAGGGATGGCATTGATGATCCCTTCATTAAATGAAAGTGCATCTTGAAGCTCTATCGTTCTCTCTTCGATTCGTCGCTCCAACGTCAAATTTAGTTCGTTAATCGTCTCTTCTGCCTGTTTGCGTGTGGTTATATCTTCGAGAAGTGCTAATACATAATCAACAGATCCATCCTCACGACGTACGCAGCTGACAGATAGATTGGTATAAACGATATGTTTATCTTTGCGCATAAACCGTTTTTGAATCATATATTCATCGATTTCGCCCCTCAAGAGTCGATCAAACTGCTCGAGATCGCGAGGTAAATCATCCGGATAGGTCATCTCTTCCCATGTAAGATGGGTCAGTTCATCGTGAGTATAGCCAAGCATTCGGTGGAGTTTTTCGTTGGTCTTCAGCCACCCTTTTTCGGGGGACGTGATTGCCATTCCGACAAGCTGGCGCTCAAAAAAGAGACGCATTTGCTCATTGTTTTTTTGTTCTTCGAGTAATCGACGTACTGTAATATCAGTGTGTGCTCCAACCATCCGATGAGGCGTTCCATCAGGGTTTAGAGATGTTTTACCGCGACTTTGAATCCACTTATAACTGCCGTCTTTGCATTGGATACGAAGGTCGACCTCATATAAACGGTGTTCAGGATCGGCAAAATGTTCTTCAAGCGCTTTTTGCACCCGATCACGATCATTAGGATGGATGTGCTCAAAAAATGCACTCGATTCGTTGGGAAACTCATCGCGTTCATATCCGATCATCTCTTTCCATCGATCGGAAAAATAGACGACATCCTCATCGATGATCCAGTCCCATAGTCCGTCGTTGGTCGCTGTCCATGCCAAATCCAACCGCTCTTTTAACAGAGCTGTTTCCTCTTTTAACGCCACTTCGTTGGTTATATCGACAAGATAGCCGATGTAATGGGTAATCGTTCCATCGTCATCCCTGATAATACGTGTCGAATCTTTGACCCATCGATAATCCCCTTTTTCGTCACGATAACGATAGGGTTTATGATCGAACGAGCTGCATTCACTGCAACTACCCGCTTTTTCGACTTCGAATGCCACCTGTGCAATATCATCGGGGTGAATTTGATCGGCATACATTAGTTTTCCGCTTGTATACTCATCAGGCATATAACCATAGAGTTTATGCAGATTACGGGAAACTGTCTCAACTGGCCAGCCCGCTTCATTTTTCCATACAAAAATGACGACGGGACCTTCTCGGAAAAGTTCATGATCGACGAAAGAGGAGTCAAATGGAAGCATCTCATGCCCTTTTTAAGGATAGTACTAAATTGTAGCATATCCATTCAGACAAAGAGATTTATGTTTATAAAATAGAGATCAGTTCGAAATAAAAAGACGTTTTGAAATCAAATACCCGATAGGTATTCCAACCGCTAATCCGACCAAATAAGGGAGTATGGATAGGGCATGGCTGTTATTTAGCGCAATAAATCCTAAAATCAAAAAAGCATAGGGAACCAAGCGATAAAGCGAAACCATTGCCGAAGCATTTTGGGTCGTGTTTTGGATGATATTGCCCTTTTGACGCGCTTTTTCCTCTTTTATCATCTGCTTAATGTCGGTAATCTCCGATTCACGTTCCTCTTCGTACAAGTCATACGGATCGTCCATCTCATCAATCGCATCTTTGAAATCGTCAATTTCGCTGCTTTCGACGCGGCTTTGAATCATATTTCGATACGAATAAAGCGATCCTGCAACAATAAGCATCGAAGAGAACATCGCGACTACAAAACTAATCATACATTAGTCCTCGTCGTCATCGTCATCAGCGCTTTTTCCCATGTTATAGCGCGGGTCTTTCGCTAACTTTTCGAACTCTTTGTATTGTTTGCTGTAGGCTTTGTAGACATTTAAAACAGCGGCGGCAATACCGATGGCGACACCGACCCATAAGAGCCACGTGATCCCTGTGAGTTTTTTAAGCCCTAAACCGATAGCAACCCCGATCAAGATTGCAACTACCATTGAAATACCTAATGAAAGGGTTTCAGCCCCTTCGATGATCGGTTTTAAACGGGGTTTTTGTTCTTCGTTTTCCATTACAGCTCCCCAAAAATTTTATCCGCTGCGGCAATCGTCTCTTCGATCATCGCATCGGTCGTAGCGGTACAAATAAATCCGGTCTCAAACTGTGAACACGCAAAATAAAACCCTGCATCCAACATCGCGGCATGAAAACAGGCAAAACGTGCGGTATCACTTTTCAACGCTTCGGCGAAATTACCGACCGCTGTATCGCAAAAGAAAAACCCGAACATCGAACCGCGAACATCGGTTTGCAATCCGATATTGTGTTTCGCAGCCGCAGAGGCAAAACCGCTCATCAAACGTTTCGCTCGCTCTTCGAGAACTCCGAATACACGGGCATTGGTTTTGAGTTTATTGATCGATGCAAGACCTGCCGCCATCGCCACAGGATTTCCGCTCAGGGTTCCCGCCTGATACACACCACCCTCAGGAGATAAATGTGCCATAATCTCGCGACGTCCGCCGAACGCACCCACCGGCATACCGCCCCCGATTACTTTTCCGAGCGTTACCAAATCGGGTTTGGTTCCCGTAATACTCTCCGCTCCATGCAAACACGCACGGAATCCGCTCATCACTTCGTCAAAAATCAGCAGTGCGCCGTACTCGTCACACACGGCTCGAAGTTCTGCAAGGAAATCTTTGGTCGCGGGGACGAGTCCCATATTCCCTGCAATCGGCTCAATGATGACACAGGCGATCCCCGGACTATCTTTAAAACATTGCTTGACACTTTCGATGTTGTTGTATTCGGCTAGAAGGGTATGTTTGGTAAAGTCCGCAGGTACCCCCGGAGAGCTCGGTGTTCCGAATGTCACGGCACCTGAACCCGCTTGAACGAGCAGTGCATCGCTGTGACCGTGGTAGCATCCGGTAAACTTGACGATGTCATCACGCCCAGTGAATCCGCGAGCAAGGCGGATCGCGCTCATCACCGCTTCGGTTCCGCTACTGACAAAACGGATTTTTTCAATCGAATCGTAAATAGAAATGATAAGCTCCGCAAGCTCCGACTCCGCTTCGGTCGGTGCACCGAAACTGAGACCGTGTTTGACCGCTTCGATCACCGCATTTTCGATAGATTCATCACGATGTCCGAAAATCAACGGTCCCCAGCTTTGGACATAATCGACATAACGGTTCTCATCGATGTCGACCAAGTATCCACCCTCTCCGCGTGCAATAAAACGGGGAATTCCCCCGACGCTTTTAAACGCACGAACGGGGGAATTTACACCGCCTGGGATAAGGTTTTGGGCTTTTTCAAAGGCTGCTTGAGAGTGTTCAATGCTCATAAGATTTCCTGCATATATGTTTTCGGTATTATAGAGTGTAAATGCTTTGGAGTTGCCTATAAACCTAATGTACGGTAAAATAATGAAAAAACAAGGTTTTGAATGGAATTTAAGGTCGATGCCACTTGCGGCAAAGCACGAGCGTGTACCATCACCACGGCACATTCGACGATACAAACCCCTATATTTATGCCGGTGGGGACGGTAGGTTCGATAAAAGCACTCGATATGTCCGATATGACCGATCTCTTAGATACTCAAATCATTTTAGCCAATACCTACCATACTTATTTGCGTCCCGGTGATGAAACCATCGCAAAGCTCGGAGGATTACACGGATTTACCACCTATCCCAACAGCTTTTTGACCGACAGCGGCGGATTTCAAGCATTCAGCCTCAGCGACATCTCCAAACCGACCGAATCGGGGATCGAATTTCGCTCGCATATCGACGGAAGCAAACACTTTTTTACCCCTGAAAAAGTAATCGACATCCAAAACAATCTCAACAGTGACATCATGATGATCCTCGACGATCTCGTCGCCCTTCCCGCAACGCAAGAGCGGATCAAAACCTCGATTCAGAGAACGACGCAGTGGGCGCAGCAATCAATCGACTACCACCGCAATAACCAAACCAAAGGGATCGGGATCAATCAAAATATCTTCGCCATCATCCAAGGGGGGACGGACTTTAATTTCCGCACCCAATCGGCAGAAGAGCTGTGTGCGATGGATTATGACGGATTCGCGATCGGCGGGTTATCGGTCGGCGAAGCCAATAACCTCATGTACGATACGGTAGAGCACACGACACCTCTCATGCCGAGCGACAAGCCCCGCTATCTGATGGGGGTCGGAACACCGGAAGATTTAGTCGAGAACATCGAGCGGGGCGTCGATATGTTCGACTGCGTTATGCCGACACGAAATGCCCGCAACGGAACCCTAT
>NZ_DASUIQ010000061.1:0-10758 GCF_036279695.1 Sulfuricurvum sp. | reverse complement strand
GTGGAAGCGGCGTACAAGATTGAGATACCTCACAATGCCGAGATTATCCGCAATCTCGTCACCCTTTCGTTGTTCGTCCAAGATCATATCGTCCACTATTATCACCTCCATTCACTCGATTTCGTCGATATTACGGGTGCGCTCAGTGCCGATTGTACGAAAGCCGCCAAAGATGCGGCATTGTGGTGTGAGCACCCTTATCGCAACTCCGACGGTCATCTTGAAGCGATCAAAGAGAAGCTGGAAGGGTTTGTCAAAGCGGGGCGATTGGGACTGTTTGCCAACGGTTATTGGGGGCATTCATCATATCGTCTTAGCCCAGAGGAGAATCTGGTACACATGAACCATTATCTCGAAGCGTTACGGATTCAGCGGGAACTCTCCAAAGCGGTGGCGATTTTTGCGGGGAAAACCCCGCACCCTCAAAATCTCGTTGTCGGAGGGGTGACAAGCGTCGCCGATATGCTCAACCCACAACGGCTGAACGACTTTTTGTTTATTATCAAAGAGACGAGAGATTTTATCGAGCGTGCCTATGTGCCCGATATGGTGATGCTCGTCAATGCCTATCGTGACTCTATCAAATCAGGTGAGGGGCGAGCAGTCGGGAATTTCATGTGCTGCGGCGGATACCGATTCGGTAAAGATCAGCACCTATTTTCAAGCGGCGTTATCAAAGGGCATAATTTTGAGAGTGTCGAGCCGTTTGATAGTAGCAAAATCACCGAAGAGGCGTCGCGCTCGTGGTATGAAAACGATGCTCCCCTTTCACCGTATGAGGGAGATACGACACCGTTTTATACCGATCTTAACGATGACGGCTCTCTCAAGACCGAGGGAAAATACACGTGGGTCAAAGCACCCCGCTATGATGGCGAAGTGATGGAGGTGGGACCTCTTGCTCGTATGATTATGGGATATGTCCAAAATTCTCCCGTAGTTCGTCCGTACATGGAGCGATTTATGAAGCGCTCGGGGATGGAGCTGATCGATTTCTCCACGACGATAGGGCGCAATGCGGCGCGGGCGGTCGAAGCGCAAATCTGCTGCGATTATCTGTTTGATACGATGAGTGATTTGATCGAAAATATCAAATACTACGATGAGACGACATGGACAAAATACGTGTTTGAAGAGCTTCCTCGTGAGGCGAGGGGGGCGGGGATTTTCGAAGTACCGCGCGGGGTTTTGGGGCATTTTGTCCGTATCGAAGATGCCAAAATCGCCAACTATCAGGCGGTTGTCCCGACAACTTGGAACGCTTCACCCAAGGGAGCCAAAGAGGGACGCGGAGCATATGAGGAGTCGTTAATCGGGATTAAACTTGCCGATCCGTCCGCACCGCTAGAGGTGTTACGCGCGGTTCACTCATTCGATCCGTGTCTTGCGTGCGCGGTTCATGTGATCGATGCAACAGGGAAAGAGTTGTCGCAGTATAAAATTATGAATCAGTGTTCGCTATAATTACGAAAACAAATTTCATAATTAGGTAACAACATTGGCACGTCCCACAAAAGAAGAACGTAAAATCTCCATCATGAGTAAAGCACTGGAGCTTTTCTCCAAAGAGGGGTTTTACCAAACGACCATGCCCACCATCGCCGAAAAAATCGGGATGAGTGTCGGCAATCTTTATAACTATTTTACCTCCAAAGAGATGCTAGCCAAAGATCTCATCCTCTATATCGCCAATATTTTGGGTGAAGAGATCCGTAAGATTAACGAAAGCGATCGTACTACCCAAGAAAAAATCGAAGCGATTGTCCATATGTACTTTAAGATCGCGAAAGATCGACCCGAGACCATCGAGTATTTTTTACGGGTCTATCTCTCTAACCGTGAAGTGTTTCAAAATAGCTGTGAGGGGATGATTTGTGTCTCCGCATTTGTGACCGAGATGATGATTTTCTTCGAAGAGGGGGTTCGATCGGGTGATCTGAGAGATCAGGATTTTTTCAGTGCATTCGGTCTCTTTATGGGGTATCTAGGGGGAATGGTATTTATCAACGGTGAAAATATCCTCCCTAAACCGCTGGAGAGTTACGAACACACTATCGCCGAAAATATCTACTATGCCCTCAAATCCCGCTAAACTCCGCGTCATTTGGTTACAGGGGATCACCTGCAACGGCAACACCCACTCGTTTTTAAACGACCCCTCTTTGGGAAGGTTGTTGGATTCGATCGAATTTATCCACCACCCGATCCTTCCGTGTAAAAAAACACTCAAAGAACTGGTTAAAAAACTTCCAAAATCGGATATTCTGATTTTCGAGGGGGCATACCGAGCCGATTTTGAACGTGCTGAGGTGACGATGGAGAGCCTTTTGATGAGTCTCGCCCTGAAAGCGAAACATATCATTTCCCTCGGTAGCTGTGCGAGTTTCGGAGGAATTTTCAAAGAGTCTTCCCCCGAACATATCAGCGGGATACTTTTTGATAAAGAGGAGGAGAGCGGTCCTTTGCACTATATGCGTAAAAAAGTGATCACCCTCAGCGGATGTCCCATCCATCCCAAATGGCTTAGTTTTGTGATCGATATGATCGTTCAGGGAAAAAAAATCAGTGTCGATGAATATCGCCGTCCCAAAGAGCTTTACGGCTATCTCGTCCACAACGGCTGTCTGCGTAACGAGTATTTCGAGTGGAAAGTGGACAGTGAACATTTCGGTACCAAAGAGGGGTGCTTGTATTACGCCCAAGGGTGCCAAGGCCCCTTTACTCACGGCAGCTGTAACAAGATACTCTGGAACGAGGTGAGCTCTAAAACCCGTGCCGGAACACCGTGCGTCGGATGTACCGAACCCTCTTTCCCCAGAACGGAGCTCTTTAGCACCAAAACCTATATGTCGATCCCCGCTGATATGCCGCTGGGAATCCCGAAGCGAAGCTATCTCGCACTCGCAGGGGCGGCAAAATCGTTTCATATCAAACGGCTTGAGGGGAAATTGATCGATGATAACGCATGAACTGATCGAGCGGATCGAGGGGGAAGCGGTACTCGATTTTAAAACCGACAAAAGCGGAGCCGTCGAAGAAGCTGACATCCGATTTGTCCATTTTCGGGGGATGGAGGCTATTTTGGAGGGGCGCAATGCCCTCGATGCCTTGGTAATCGCTCCGCGCGTTTGCGGTATCTGCGGACACTCCCATCTCATCGCGGCGGTGCGGATGATCGAGAACGTCTACATCGATGCGGGATTTTCCCTCACCATTAGCCCCAAAGCCCGTGCGATTCGCGAAATCACCCTAGAGTGCGAACTGATCCAAAACCATATCAAATGGCTCTATCTCGTCATGCTTCATGAGAGCGGTAAGCTCTTGGGAGAAGAGGCAAATGTGTCGCTTAAAGCCCTTTATATAACCTCACAAATCAACCAACTCAGCGCCCTTTTCAGCGGGCAATGGCCGCACAGCTCCTACGCCATCCCCGGAGGGGTGACGTGCGATCCGACCCATATCGAGGTGATGCAGGCGTTGAAAATCCTCAGTGAGGTAGAGCAGTTCGTTGCCAAAGAGGTTTTGGGGTGCCCGTTAGAGAAGTTCGAGCTTCATCTAAAAAGCGATTCGCACCGCGCGCTGGAGGGGGATTTCTCAAAACTCTTGCACCGGTTTGAGCGGTTAAATCTGCTAAACTCAGGAAAAAGCCACGGACGGTTTTTAGTTTTAGCGGATAATGGAGGCTCACTCGACAACGGTGAGCGAAGCTCCGCCGATATTGCGTTCGTGAGTGAGGACAGCTCTCACATCTTTGCTCACGGCGGTAAAACGCACGCCAAAAATGCCCTATATAACGGGGTATTTTATGAGACGGGGCCACTTGCCCGTGCCCTCATCACTGAACGGCAGGGGATCGGATCACTCTATCAGCGCTACGGCGATTGTGCCATGACACGCTTGAGTGCCCGTATCGATGAGATGGTAACATTGATAGCTCATGTTCGCTCGTTGCTCACATCCCTCGATCTCTCGCAACCCTCATTTATCCCTCCCTCTCACATCGAGAGTATCAGCGGCTCTGGGGTAGGGATCGTCGAAGCACCACGCGGATCGCTGATCCACCGTGCCCGAATTGAGCGGGGGAAAATAGTAGAATATTCGATCATCACCCCGACGCAGTGGAATCTTGGAAACGGAACGTCATCGAATCTCGGTGTGGCACAGAGAGCGATGATAGGAGCGGAATCGATAGCGAAAGCATCACTCATCTTTCGCACCTTTGATGTTTGCTCGGTGTGTACGACGCATTAAAATAATCATATTCAGGTCAATGGATGCCAACTAACATAATTACCGACACCATGGACGTATTCGCCGAAAAATTCGAAAACGTTGATCTCCATGGCAAAAAGATCACCAAAGCTGAATTTGATGATTGCACCTTCGTCTCGTGCGATTTTAGCGAGACCTTTTTCTCCTCTTGCAAATTTACCGAATGCCGTTTCGAAAACTGCAATCTGAGCCTGATGAAACTCACCAGCACCAAAATGAGCGATGTCGAGTTTGTCTCGTGCAAGATGATCGGGATCGATTGGACGATGGCGGATTGGAAGAGTTTACTCAATGCCGATCCCTTGCATTTTCGTGAATGCATACTCAATGACAGCAATTTTTTCGGTCTGAATTTGGAAGGGTTGGTGATGCGGGAGTGCCGAGCCAAAGAGGTTGATTTTCGCAACGGAACGTTTCAAAAAGCAGACTTTAGCTTGAGCGATTTCAAAGGAGCGCTGTTCGGTAATACCCACCTCGAAGGTGCCAACTTCACCGACTCCTCCAACACCTCTATCGATGTACGCTCTAACCATCTCAAGGGGGCGATCTTCAACCGCTATGAGGCGCTGTTTCTCCTCGAATCGATGGGGATTGTGCTGGTTGATTGACAGTTGCATCATTTCTCTAAGATAACTTTTTTAAAACTTACTTTTTACTAACTCTTTCGAGAAAAATAATATTTTTTTATTGCTTGATTTTTTACGAAATGTATCTTTTTGTTCCAAAACTGAATAAGTATTCACTTTTTTTAAATAAATTTTATCTTTTAAATATTCGTTTAAGTTATCCAGTCGTAGAATACTGAATGATTGTTCATTAAATATTTGAGGAGGGGATTATGTCCGATAGAGTAGAAGCGGTTAAAAAGCTGTTCACTTCGAAAAGTTCGCGCGTCGAAACGAACAAGGGTGATACGTATTATCAAGACCTATTCGAAAAATGTGAGGCGCGTCTTAACGAGATGCGCTCTCAAACACCAGCGAACAAACTCGATTTTACCGATCTTTTAGAAGAGAACGGGATTGATCGACGTGAGTTTATGAAATGGGCGAGTGCAACGACAGCGATGTTGATGCTTCCTCCGATGTTTACACCGCTGGTTGCGGACGCGGCGGTGATGATGAATCGCGCTCCTGTTATTTGGTTGGAACTTCAAGACTGTGCGGGTAACTCCGAAGCTCTTTTACGTGCCGATGGACCGAAAATCGATGAGATTGTCCTCGACATCATCTCCCTCGAATTTCATGAAACGCTCCAAGCGGCGGCAGGGCATCAGGCTGAGAAACAACTCGATGAAGCGATGGAACATTTCAAAGGTAAATACCTCCTTTTCGTAGAGGGTGCTATCCCTATGGGTATGGACGGTCAGTACGGAACCATCGGGATCAAAGGTGAGACATTCCATGATCACTTGGTTCGCTGTGCCGAAAATGCGGCGGCGGTTATCGCGGTCGGAAGCTGTGCGACATTCGGAGGGATCCCTGCTGCTGCTCCGAACCCTACCGGTGCGGTCGGGGTTATGGACGTTGTCAAAAACAAACCTCTTATCAATATTCCGGCATGTCCGGCAAACCCTGCCAATATGGTGGGTGTGATCTTGCATTATGTCTTGACGGGACAAGTGCCTGAACTCGATTCACTTCTCCGTCCTAAATTTGCATTCGGTTATCGTATCCATGATAACTGCGAACGTCGTGCACACTTCGATGCGGGTGAATACGTAGAAGAGTGGGGAGATGTCGGTGCGCAAAACAACTTCTGTCTCTACAAAATGGGATGTAAAGGACCGATGACGTTTAATAACTGTTCTATCGTTCGTTATAACGAAGCGGTCAACTGGCCTATCGGGGTAGGACGCGGATGTATCGGTTGTTCGGAACCCGATTTCTGGGATAAATATGCGTATGAACGTCCGATGGCGGATGCGAAAATCAAAGCACCGACAGGCGGCGTTGAAAAAACCGTTGATGAATTCGGTTTGGGCATGTTGACCGCAGCCGGTATCGGTATCGCGATTCACGCCGCAGCGAGCGCAGTAGCAGGTAAACGAGAAGAAGGAGAGAGCCATGAGTAAACATATTGTAGTAGATCCGATTACCCGTATTGAGGGGCATTTACGTATTGAAGCGGTTATCGACGATAACAACACAATCGTAGACGCGTACAGTGCTTCGACGATGTTCCGTGGTATTGAAACGATTTTGCAAGGGCGTGACCCTCGTGACTGCGGATTGTTGGCGATGCGTATTTGCGGTGTTTGTACCGGTACTCACTATCAACGTTCTATCGAAGCGGTTGAGGATGCGTTTAACATTACCATCCCTAAAAATGCCCGTATCGTTCGTAACCTTATCCAAGGTGCGTTGTATGTGCATGACCATGTCGTCCATTTCTATCATCTCCATGCGCTCGATTTCGTTGATGTTGTTTCCGCACTCTCAGCCGATCCGGCTAAAACAGCGGCAGAAGCTCGCAAATGGGCAACTGTAGCGGGCTCAACACCGTTTATCGACGGTGAGAGCGAATTTAAAGCGATCCAAGAACGTGTGGCAAAATTTGTCAAACAAGGACGTTTGGGGATTTTCGGAAACGGTTACTGGGGTAATCCTCACTATAAACTTACTCCGGAACAAAACCTTATCGGGGTTGCCCACTATTTGTTGGCACTTGACGTTCAACGCGATATGGCAAAAATGCAGGCGATCTTCGGGGGTAAAAACCCGCATCCACAATCCATCGTTGTCGGTGGGGTAACGTGTGTTCAAGATATTCAAAACCCTGCACGTTTGGCTCTTTTCAAATCGCTCCTTCTTCAAGGGACTAAATTTGTCAAAGAAGCCTACTTGCCGGACGTTTACATGGCGGGAACCATGTATGCGGGTGAAGCAACAGATTCTAAAGCAACTTTCAGTGAGTTGATGGGGGGCAAAGGGGTCGGTGGAACCGGCGGCGGATTGCTCAACTTTATGAGTTACGGAGATTTCCGTCTCGATGATACAGGATTCTATAAATCAGCACTTCTCTTCCCTAAAGGGGTTGTGATGGGTGGAGACATCTCCAAAGTCCTTCCGTTGGATGAAGCAAAAATCATGGAAGACGTGACCCACTCATGGTATAAAGGCACCAAGCCTCTCCATCCGTATGATGGGGAAACCATCCCTGAATATACAGGATTGGATCGTAAAGAAGACGGAAACGCGTATCTCAAAACCAAAGAGAAATATAGCTGGATCAAATCACCGATCTATAACGATGCTCGCGTCGAAGTAGGACCGTTGGCACGTATGGTTATCGGTGTTGCGGCTAAAGATGAGCGTATTACCAAATACGTGACTAACTTCCTCAAACGGGGTAATCTTCCGGTTACAGTCCTCTTTAGTACCGTTGGACGTACTGCGGCTCGCGCCGTTGAAACGGAACTTATGGCGGATGTAATGGTTGAGTGGATCGATGAACTCGCTAAAAACGTTTTATCAGGTGATAAAAGTACATGGACGGAGTTTGATTTTGATGCCGTCAGCGTAAGTGCTAAAGGTCGCGGTATGGCGGAAGCTCCTCGTGGAGCACTCGGTCACTGGGTACGTATCGAAAATGGAAAAGTAGCGAACTACCAAGCAATCGTTCCATCCACATGGAATGCGGCTCCTCGCGATCACAAAAATCGTCTGGGTGCGTATGAAGCGAGTTTGATCGGGACGAAAGTAGCCAACCCTGAACAACCGTTGGAGATTATCCGTACCATCCACAGTTTTGACCCTTGTATCGCTTGTGCGGTTCACGTTGTCGATACCAAAGGTAAAGAGCTTGCTGTTTACAAAGTAGATACCTCTTGCAGTATCTAAGGAGACAATCATGAAACAGGGGTACAAACAAGTCAAACGTATGACACCCGCAATGCGCATCATCCACTGGGTGAATGCGATTTGTATGATTGGTGCCGTCGTAACAGGGCTTTACATCGGTCATCCGTACTATCAAACGTTCATAGCTGATGGTGCTGTCGATAAATACGTGATGGCATGGAATCGTTACGGGCACTTTATTATTGCGATTTTATTCGATGTAACATCGGTGATTATCGCGTATCTATACTTTTTCAGCCGTTTTGAAAAACCGTACAAGAAGTTAATTCCAAACGCTCAAAATGTTAGCGAGTTTAAAGCGGTCTTGGTTAATCTATTGACACTCAATCGTAAAAAAGAGTTTGATTCATCTCATGCGGACAGTTTCAATACCGTCTATTTTACGATTTTTCATATACTACTCATCTGGATGCTTTTCACAGGGCTACAGTTGTATGTACATGGATTGGGTTCAGGAATCAGCTCTATCGGAGCATGGTGGCCGTGGATGCTTCATTTGGTTACTGACTGGACGATTCCGGTTACGGGCGGAACTTTGATGGATGTTCGGATTTCACATCATACGACGATGTGGTTGATCATTTGTTGGGTAGTATTTCATATCTATTACCAAATCTGGAGAACCATTTTCTGGAAAGAGGCGGACATCGCGATCGTTATCGGCGGGTCGAAATTCGTCAAAGAATAAAAGCTCACGGACAAATGTCCGTGACTCTTTTTGTTCACTCTCTTTCGAGAGGGTGAGTAAAGAGAGCAAAGGACGGCTATGGCATTCGCATTAGAGGTGATGACCTCATTTACACAACCCACGATTAAAAATTATCTTATTTCGATCATCCGAAGTTTCGGTATCAAAGCGGTTGTTCATCAGCAAAAAAACAAAATTATTTGTGCATTTGATGAGAGTGATGAGAAATTGCAAGGGTGTTTGGAACAGATTGCCGCGACACTTCCCGCTTCGTGTTTTATGAGCAGTTCACAACACTATGAGTTAGAGGGGGAACCTGAGCGGGTACCTGATTTCGAGGTGGAGTATCCGGTGTCACTCGGATTATGCCCTTCGTGTCAAAAAGAGATGTTCGATCCCTCCTCAAAACGCTACTATTACCCTTTTACCCAATGCACCCTTTGCGGCGGGCAATACGCATTTTTTGAGCATTATCCCTATGCGCGTGAAAACAGCGCATTGAAATATGTAAAACCGTGTCCGACATGTGACGAGGAAGGCAAAACTCTCGGGCGTCGTGAAAAGCAGGTTCTAAACTCTTGTCACACCTGCGGTATCCCCGTAAAACTGATCCACAAAGATAAAGAGCGCTATGCGAACGATGCGGGGAGTTTTCGAACGTTATTTGAAGTTGCTGCCAAAGCATTGCGCGATGGTAAAACATTGCTCATGAAAACAACGATGGGGTATCGGTTGTTTGAGCGTCGTGAAAAGCTTCCTCAAGGCTCTGTGTTGATGCTCTCTAATGCGATGAAAATCACCGACTATTGCTCTCTCATCAATGATGAGTTTAACGCATTACTCAGTATCGAGCGTCCGATTTTACACGTAGCACTCAAAGATGAAGCTCTGCGCGAGACATTCGGAACTTCGGTGGATGTCAAATACCCTGATGAGGGGTTCTCTATCCTTCTTGCTAAAGAGCTAACCCTTTTGGGGATCGATTTTATTACGTATCAATCGCTAGAACATCCGTGCGAAGCTGATTTTGTGATGGATTTTGATCTGGAGATCAACACTCAAAGCGATATGCGATTGTTTATCAACAAGGATATTAAATTTATCGCTTCGGGGGAGCGGGTTTCGTTTCCGTCTCGTTTAGCGTATGGGGCTGATACCCTCAGTATCGCGCATGGTCTTGTCGGGATCAAAGATGAACGAGGGGTACTGTTCGATCAAATCGGTCGCTTTGAGAGTGCATCAACGCTGAAAGTCAATCAATTGGATTCTGAAACACCTGCCGTAGAATCGGCTAACTTTCATCCGATTAGTGCCGATGAAGCTTCATTTATGTCGGTGATCGCCGAGCATAACAAATTTGGAACCAAAGTCGTGGGTGCTTATTTCGAGGGGGAACCGTCGTTTCTCTATTATGACGGCAAAAAAGTGATTCGGGTCGTCCCGCCGAAACACTTCAGCGGGAGCGGTATCATCGAAGCGATGCGAGGATTACGCGAAGGGTCGGATCGGCTTATCGAGAGTGTCGAAAAAAACCATCCGCAGTTGCATGAAATTTTGGTGAGAATCGAAAATAGCAATGTGAATCTTTTTGAAGCGACAGCGATGATTTTGGGACTCGAAGAGGAGAGTTTCGAGGGAGTTGTAAAAGAGGCATTGAAGTTCATCGGCAAAGGGGGACTCCAGATCGATACCAAGGTGGAGGATAACCGTTTCAACCATGTCGCATTTTTGGCGAGTATCATTAGTTACCGCCTTGCGGGTGTCGGTTCAGTTTATTTAAGCTATTCTATCTTCGAATCTTTCGGAGACTATTTCAGCGAACTGCTCACCGAGATAAAAGGGAAAACTAAAGCGACCGATATTGTCCTATGCGGCACCTATTTTGCCGGACAGTCGCTCTTTAGCCGTCTACAGAGAAATTTGAAGGCAACTCCT
>NZ_DASUIQ010000060.1:0-12546 GCF_036279695.1 Sulfuricurvum sp. | reverse complement strand
GGGCTTTACTCGCGTAGAGTTCGAAATTCCTGCTCGTGGTTTGATCGGTTTCCGTGGTCAATTCTTGACGGATACCAAAGGTGAGGGTGTAATGAATCACTCTTTCTTGGAATTCCGTCCTTACACCGGTAACGTTGAGAGTCGCCAATACGGAGCGTTGATCTCTATGGAAGACGGTGTTGCGTTAGCGTACTCATTGTTCAACCTCCAAGATCGCGGTGTCCTTTTCACAGCGCCTCAAACGAAAGTGTACAAAGGGATGATTATCGGTGAGCACAGCCGTTCAAACGACCTTGACGTTAACCCGATCAAAGGTAAAGCACAATCAAACGTCCGTTCTTCTGGAGCAGACGAAGCGATTAAACTCGTTCCACCACGTGATATGAACCTTGAGCGTGCATTAGAGTGGATCGAAGACGATGAACTTCTTGAAGTTACTCCTCTTACTATCCGTATCCGTAAACGTTGGTTGGATCCTAGTGATCGTAAACGTTACGGAGCTAAAAAGTAATCTTTACACGTCATACCGAACTTGATTCGGTATCTCGTTCTCTTCTCTCTTTCTAAAATCATTTATTCCATCTCCTATTTCACTTGCTTTTGTTATAATATTCAAAGTTATAAACCCAAGGTTTTAAAATGATCACCAAAGAAGCCGTTTTAGAGTATCTTCGCAGTATTAAACCTAGCCATGAAAAAGAGGGGATTGTAATCCACGGAATTTTCGGATCATTTGCGAGAGATGAAGCGAGCGAAAACAGTGACATAGACGTTTTGATCGAAACAACTCCTCGCTTTGTAGAAGATACCGATCCCCTGAGAGCATTTAGTATCTTACAAGCGCTTCGTGAAGAGATTTCACACCAGTTTTCGTGTACCGTCGATCTCGCCGATAAGACAGGATTACGTGGGCGTAGCGGTGAGCATATCCTCAAAAAGACTATCTATGTTTAATGATGAAGCAATTATTCGCTTTCAAACGATCATCGACAAGATAGAGGATATAGAGGCGATCATTGCACGGCACGGTGCGATAACTCGTGCATTAGGTGATTTTGAAGGACAACCTGCATTATTGATGTTGTTAGTTGCTATTGCTGAGCAGTTTCATAAACTCAAAAACTGTTGCTATGAAGAGCTAATGCGCCATTTTGACGAAAATGACATCAAAGGGATATATGATATTCGTGTCTTTATCGCTCATGACTACGATGGAGTGAATTTAGCGATCATAGAGCGAGTGATACGCGAAAAAATTCCGCAGTTGAAAGCGACAGCGCAAAAGATTATTCAATAGGTTTCTTGCATCACCGTCATTCCCGACTTGATCGGGAATCTATCAATTAGTGACTTTCATTCTTTTAGATTTTTTCGTATAAAATAGTAAAAATAAACAATGGACAATTTTATGAAAATTTCTATTTTGGCAATTTTGGTAATGTCATCAGTTTTGTTTGGGGCTGGATTTGATTGTGCCAAAGCATCGAATGATGTTGAAAATATGATTTGTGAGAATGCATACTTAGAGCAGCTTGATAGCATATTGTCTGATACCTATACAGCAGTTTTAAAAAGTGTACCGAACAAGCATGCCATAAAATTAGATCAGAAAAAATGGCTTAAGAATGTACGTGATCGTTGCAATGATACAGATTGTATTGACTTGGCATACGAAAATCGAATTACAGATCTAAGCCATATTTGGAATTTACAATATAAACGTGCAGCTGCCAAAATACATAAAAGTGATAAAAATCCATTTGAAGGGGAATGGAAAAGTTGTCAATTATGGAGAGGACAAGAAATCTGTGGATCATATCTTTTTGTACAGGAAAATGAGCATATTTGCGGAGAATGGCTGTACTGGGCAACAAATGGTTTTTACGAAGGGCAACTACAGGCCAAAGTATATGCTAAAAATCGGGCAAAAAACGAATTGATCTGCGGAGAACCTGGTAGTAGAACTCAAACACCATGCGATAATGAAGATGAATCCGGGAAAAGTTGGGAAAAAGCGAAGGGTGAGTTGGTTGTTATGTGTGGGGATGGTATATACAAAGATGCAAAACAAGAATCTTGCAGAGAATCTCTTAAAATAGATGGATATTTCTATCATCCTCTGACTGCAAAAGATAAAAATCGTCTTTTGTCAGAGTCATGGGTGAAAAAATGTTTGAATGAAAACTAATAAATGATTATTCGTTTGCCAAAGTAATCTTTTACTTTTTAGCCATCTCCTTGCCGGCGATCATACCGCTGGCCCACGCAAAGTTAAAATTATATCCCCCACGTTTCCCCACAATATCGAGAACTTCACCCGCAAAATAAAGCCCTTCTACCAGTTTTGATTCCATCGTTTTGTTATTGACTTGTGCCGTAGAGACACCGCCGCCGCTTACTTCGGCGTGTTTGAACCCGTGGGTATCGACAACCTCAAATTTCCATTCACCGATCAAATGGGCTAGTTTTTTTACATCTTTTGGGGTGAGGGAAGATACGGTAGTGCTGAGCGCTATTGCGGCATCTTCGAGGAGATAGGTGATGATTTTAGCGGGAAGTAGACCGCAGAGGGCGGTATGAACGTCATGTTTTGGGACGGATGCGAAGAGCCTTTCGATGATATTCACAAGTTCTTCTCTATCATAGCGGGGGAGGAGATTGAGGGAGATGCTAACGCGTTGTTTGTGTAGCAGAGCATGAGACGCCCTCTGGCTGACGTCGAGGATAGCCAGACCTGAAATCCCGTATGCGGCAAAGAGGATGTCCCCTGTTACGTTCATGCACCTTTTGTTATCGATGATGAGGGTCACTTCTGCCGTTGTTTTAACCCCCGCCATTTTAGGGTGGTTTTTGGAGTTTAGATGGAGCTGTACGAGGCTGGGATAGGTTGGGATGATCTCATGTCCAAAAGAACGGGCGAAGGTGTAGCCGTCCGCTGTTGCACCGAGTTGCGGAGCCGCTTCACTTCCTGTGGCGATTAAAACATTGTTATAACGTTGTTTGCCCTGATCGGTTTGGACGCTGAAATGGGAGTCGTTTTTAGTAATCGCGGTCACTTTGGACTCAGTGATGATTTTGACGCCTGCTTCACTCACGGCACTTTTGAGGGAAATGAGTACCGATTTCGCTTCATTGGAGAGGGGATAACATCTGCCGTCCTCTTTTATATCCAACAGGAGCCCGATGGAGTGACAGAACTTTTCAAAATAGTGAAAATTGAGCTGTTTAAGTGCATAGGTAACAAAATGGGGATCATTTCCCGCATAGTCTTCGTGTGTAGCAGTGGTGTTGATGATGTTGCATCGTCCGTTGCCTGAGGCGAGTATCTTTTTGCCCACAGCGTTGTTGTGCTCATAAATGGTGACATTGGCACCGCTACGTGCCGCAAAGAGTGCCGCCATAAGCCCTGATGCGCCGCCGCCGATAATTGCTATGTGTTTCATGAGTGTATTGTAGCTAAATGAGTAGGGAAAGAGAAAAGAGGGGATGTTCCCCTCTTTGAGAAAGGTTTATTTTAACATATCCGCACGTGGATAGGTAAAGGTCGATTGACGTATTACTACCACTTTATCTTTTGCATCTACCGCATACGCCTTGATGGTGATCGGGATAACGGTATCTTTGCGATCATCATTGACAAGAATTTCATCGGTATAGAGGACAACGACTTTTTTCTTAACAACGCCCGGTTTTACTTTGAACGCTTCTTCTGGCTCTTTGATTTTAATTTTGCCTTCCATCCCTGCAGGAGCGATGATGTCAAAATAGTAATCATGGTCTTCGTTTAACGTGTTTTGCAACAAGAAGGTATAGGCATTATCAACTTGTACTTTCCCCTCATCATTGGTGTGGATGGAGTACAAACGGTTCTCTTTGTTAATGTTGAGGAGCATATACTCTTTTTTACTTCCCATCATTCCCAATACGATACTTACGATGACCAATACGGCGATATAGCCCAAAATTTTCGGACGGAAATAGTGAGTTTTACCTTTCATGTAAAGGGTCTCTTTTTCGCTCGACCACTCGACCAAGCTAGGTTTACCCAATTTACCCATGACTTCGGTACAGGCATCGACACATTCAAGACAGTTGATACACTCTAGTTGAAGCCCTTTACGAATATCGATGTGGGTCGGGCAAACCGTTACACAGCTCTCACAGGTTGTACACTCAGCATTGGTATTGACAGCCAATAAATCTTTTTGTTTTGTAAAGAGTTTCTCTTTGTGTTCATTATAGATTTCACCGCCGCGATTCGGATTGTAAACGGCCATAACGGTATCATCGTCGTATAAAACCGACTGAATACGTGAATAAGGGCAGACATAGACACAAAAGTTCTCTTGCAAGAAAATAACATCATAGACCAAGAACAAAACAATACCGATGATCGCTCCCATCAATACCGTGTGATCCATCGGATTTTGGATATACGCTAAAAAATCTTCCGGCGGTACGAAATACCACATTAAATCCGCGGCTGCGATAAACGCCAAACCTGTCCATACCAAAATAGCAACGACGCGTTTGATTTTGTTTTCAACTTTGGAATAATCGGGCTCTTGTTGTTTGTTTTTGATCCGTTTGCGCAAACCTAAGAGTTTGGTTTCGATCAAATCACGGTAAACGACACGGAAAATGGTTTGAGGACACATCCATCCGCAGAATACCCGTCCGCCGAGTACTGTGATACCGAAAATACCGATGAAAAGAATCATTAGCAAAAACGGCATCAAATAGAGCTCTTGCATATCAAACTGGATAAACATCAAATGGAGTTTCAGTTTATCGAAGCTAAGCAAAAAGAGGTGATTCCCCTCGATTCGTATCCATGGAATGACTAAGGCTATTACGGTAACTAATCCGTAAAACCAATATCGCTTAATACGCCAAGGTGTCCACCCCGACAAATACTCTTTCCCGCTCGGGGAGACTGTTTCTTCACTCATCATACGACCTCCATCATAATGTTGATTCATCGATCGGACACCGAATGGTTCCGATCACCGTTGCTTCGGCATCCACATCATCGCTGATACCGACAATACCGCTAACAACCTCTTTTAGCTCACGCGATTCAATATAGTCTTTGAGTGAACTTCGGCTTACACTGAGAACTCGTGCAATCTCGCTGACGCTTTTTCTCTTTTTCAATAGATCAATAATTTGTTCTAAATGTATATCGAATTTTGAGGATGATTTAGAACCTCGGGGACGACCGATCCCTTTTTTTGCATCATCTTGCAACACCTGACGGAGTTGATCGATAAGACCTAACACAACCATTGTATCACTTTTGCGGTCGATTATAACGCCCGGTTTGACAAAATGGATCGTATTATTATTTTTGAGAAGACAACTAAACATCTGAACTACGTCTTCGATACAGCTGCTTAATGTCCATGTATCGTAAACAATCAACGTATCGCCGTTCAGGGATCGAAAAAATCGTACCACTTCGTGACGTTCGCTTAGCCGTTTATTTTGTGATGTTTGATCGATAAGCTCTTCATTGATCACAATTTTCTTTTGATCGGCATAACCGTTGATTAGTTTAAGCTGTTCATAGACACCGTCAAAATCTTTATCGGGACGGATATAACTTACAGTCATGGTGTCCTTAAATCCTTTGGCATTTTAGTTTCATCGTCATTCTATCGAATGTTGACGACTAAAGTCAATAGAAAATATTATTTAATCGTCAATTTTTTTGGTTAATGATGACCACTTCGCAGTGTAAATCGATCTCAAAGTCTCTTTTGACGCGTGTTTGTGCTTCGTGAATCAAATACAAAGCATCCTCATACGTTCCGCCCCCCGTATTGACGAGGAAATTAGCATGAACGTCGCTAAATGCCATAGCACCGCGACGGACACCTTTTAATCCGACCGCTTCGATAAGGCGTCCGGCATAATCATTCGGGGGGTTTTTAAAGCAGCTTCCCGCGCTAGGGTCATGCGGTTGGTTGGAACGCATTTGATTAAACATCTCATACCGCTCGCTAGAGTATCCGCGCTCGGCTTCAAAGAGCGCTTCAAAAACCACTTCATTAATAGAGGTTTTGCGATAACCGTATTCAAGCTCACTTTTTTGTTTCCAGCCGCTTTGTGTTCGCAGTGCGATGAGATGGTTGAAAATCTCATACTCTTTGAGCCCCGCGTTCATTTTCAGCATACCGCCGAGGGTTCCGGGGAGTTTTGAGAGGTATTCAAAATGGGCGATGTCATTTTTTTTGCAAAAAGAGACAACCCGACCTCCCGGTGTCGCGGCACCGACATGGAGACCGTCATCTTCGAGACGAATAAAATCATACTCTTTGGAGAGGATCATGAGCGGTGGGGGAGTGGGGGAGATAAGGACGTTATTCGCCGCACCGATGATCAAATGTCCTTCGGGGACAATATCGTTTTCGATCAATGCTACCCGGGCGACGGGACCGATACGAATAGAACTGAATTTGGAAAAATCGATGGTTTTGGTATTCATTGCATAAATGTAGGTATTAAGTTGAACATTCGTATCGTGAAATCTTGCATCTCATTCATCATCCACGGCATAGTGAGGATGATGACAACAACGATACCGATCACTTTGGGGATAAAGCTGAGGGTGGCTTCATTGATCTGAGTCGTCGCCTGAAAGATACTGACCGCAAGCCCCAGAAACATCCCCACAAGCAATGCCGGAAGCGATAAAATCAACGCGATTTTAAATGTTTCGATCCCAAGTCCGATCAATTCTGACTGCATCATATTATGAGTACCTCAATTCGGTGTATTCCAACGGAATCATAAAATCTCTCGGATCAATCTTGGTATCGAAAAAGCCGTGTTTATGTCCCAACTCAAATAAAAGTTCGATGGCTTTGTATTGGGTTTCATTGAGGGTGATCGATTCATCGTTCGCGTACAGTTCCAAATATTTTTCCAACGTCGGAGCGTCGATGCGGACGAGATTGCGCTCCATCAACATTTTAGAGAGGTTCTCTTTGTGATCACGGGCGATTTGAACCGCTTTGGTCAAAACATTTTCATATTCGATGGCAGAGGTGATCGGCAGCGAGCGGCGGATCGCCATACCGCCCAGCGGGAGGGGGAGATCACCGCCACTGAGGCTGCACCATACATCCCAGAGTTCACGCTCCACTTCCAGTGCATCGTTATACCCCAAGATCGATTCATGGATGAGAACACCCGCATCGACGACCCCCTCTAGTACGGCTTGTTCAATCTCTAAAAAATTCATATAGACGATTTTGGCATCGGGGTATGCGATACGAAAGAGCAATGCGTTGGTGGTGTATTTTCCGCTGAGGGCTACTTTGAACCGTTTTTTGAGGACGGTCTCTTTTTTACGGATCAGTTTGGGACCGTACCCTTGACCGAAACTCACCGCCGTGCGAAGCAGTGCATAGTCATGGCGGATATGAGGGTAAAGACCGAAACTGATGGCACTGATGTCATACGTCCCTTTGAGCGCTTCGGTGTTGAGGGTTTCAATATCCAATGCGATATTGTCAAAAACCGTATTCTCTTTACTTACCCATCCGAATTTGATGGCGTAATACATAAAGATGTCGTCGGCATCGGGGGAGTGGGCAATCACCATTTTTTTCACTTAAAATCCTATTCATAAAGACAAATCAATTAAATTTTAACCAAATAACGCTAAAATATCTCTATTCCAGAATGCGAATTATTAATATTGCAATTTGTCATATTTTAAAAATATATTTCAATTTGTCATATTATGACGCAATTTTAAAACACTATAGTCTCAGGAGAGCACGCATGATGGATCCAAATAAACTAAAATCGCTTGAACTTGCGATGAAGCAAATCGATAAAACGTTCGGAAAAGGGACGTTGATGCGTCTTGGGGACAAAGAGATTGAACCTATTAACGCAATCAGCACCGGATCGATCGGCTTGGATTTAGCCCTCGGTATCGGCGGAGTACCCGAAGGACGTGTTATCGAAATCTACGGACCGGAGAGTTCGGGAAAAACGACACTCAGTCTTCAAATTACGGCTGAATGTCAAAAAAACGGCGGAGTTTGCGCCTTTATCGATGCGGAACACGCTCTGGACATCGGGTATGCCAAAAACCTCGGGGTTGATGTTGAAAATTTACTCGTATCTCAGCCCGATTACGGCGAACAGGCTCTCGATATTGTCGAGACGATCGTTCGTAGCGGGGCGGTTGATCTGATCGTTATCGACTCGGTAGCGGCATTGACACCGAAAGTGGAGATCGAAGGGGAGATGAACGACCAGCAAGTGGGCGTTCAAGCGCGACTTATGTCTAAAGCACTCCGTAAATTGACCGGTATCATGCATAAAATGAACTGTACGATTATCTTTATCAACCAGATTCGTATGAAAATCGGAACGATGGGATACGGCTCACCCGAGACGACAACCGGAGGGAATGCCCTCAAATTCTACGCATCCGTTCGTATCGATGTGCGTAAAATCGCCACCCTCAAACAAGGGGAGAGTCAAATCGGGAATCGTGTCAAAGCGAAAGTGATCAAAAATAAAGTAGCACCGCCGTTTCGTCAAGCAGAATTTGATATTATGTTCGGTGAGGGGATCTCCAAAGAGGGAGAACTTGTCGATTACGGTGTCAAACTAGACATCATTGACAAAAGCGGTGCATGGTTCAGTTTCGAAGATGTGAAACTGGGTCAAGGGCGTGAAAACGTTAAACAAAAGTTCAAAGATGAGCCGGAATTGGCTCGCAAAGTCGAAGAAAAAATTAAATCGGCTATGGGTGTTTCAGGCATCATAGCAATGGATGAATCTGATATAAGTGAGGTAGACGAATGATTTTTATTGATGAAGTAAGTGCAATTGAAGTAATGGATTCTCGCGGGAACCCAACGGTAAAAGCAACGGTTCAGTTGAGTGACGGAACACGTGAAAGTGCGGTTGTGCCGAGCGGTGCAAGTACGGGTAAACGCGAAGCGTTGGAATTGCGTGACGGTGACGCGCGCTATATGGGTAAAGGGGTTCTCAAAGCGGTTGAGAATGTCAATACGCAAATTGCAGATGCCATCATGGGTCTTAGTCCGTTTAACCAAGCGATGGTAGATGCGGTGATGAAAGAGCTTGACGGTACCGAAAACTACGGTAACCTCGGTGCGAACGCTGTTCTCGGTGTCTCTATGGCAGTAGCGCGTGCGGCGGCAAAAAGTCTCGGAATTCCACTTTATCGCTATCTCGGCGGTGCAAATGCTATGGTTCTACCTGTTCCGATGCTCAACATTATCAACGGCGGAAGCCACGCGGACAACAGTGTCGATTTCCAAGAGTACATGATTATGCCGGTTGGATTCAACGATTTCTCTGAGGGGCTTCGCGCGTCAGCAGAGGTGTATCATAACCTAAAATCGATCCTCAAAAATCGCGGTGCCAATACGGCGCTCGGTGATGAGGGTGGATTTGCTCCTGATTTGAGTTCAAACGAAGAACCGATCCAAGTCATCATGGAAGCGATCGCCAAAGCAGGCTATAAAGCGGGTGAACAAATCGCCATCGCACTCGATGTTGCGGCATCTGAGCTTGTGACGGAAGGGGGCTATCGTCTCGATTCAGAAAATCGTACCGTTACCTCTGAGCAGTTGGTTGACTATTACGCCGATCTTTGCGCTAAATACCCTATCGTATCGATCGAAGACGGTTTGAGCGAAGACGATTGGGCGGGATGGAAAGTACTAACCGAGCGTTTGGGTTCCAAAGTACAACTCGTCGGAGACGATTTGTTCGTTACCAATGCTAACATTTTGGCTGAGGGGATTGACAAAGAGATCGCCAATGCAATTTTGATCAAACCGAACCAAATCGGATCGGTTTCTGAGACGATGTTGACCGTCCGCCTTGCACAACGCAACGGCTACAAATGTGTTATGTCTCACCGCTCAGGCGAAAGTGAAGACGCATTTATCGCCGATTTTGCAGTTGCTCTTAACTGCGGTGAGATCAAAACCGGATCAACCGCACGGGGTGAACGTACAGCAAAATATAACCGTTTGTTAGAGATTGAAACGGAAGTAATGTACGGCGAATATTTAGGGAGTTCCCTTTTTAACTGATGCATCAAGACGAGCAACCACTACTCGGTGAGGAAAAGGAGAGCCTAAGCGAACGTTATTTTGGCTTGGCTACCCCTAAGTTTTTCCTGGCGGCGGGTATTGTTCTGGTTGTCGGCGTCTATATGGGATTTATTTTCTTCGGTGATAACTCTTTGAGTGTCCTCCTCGAACTCGAAGAACACCAAAATTATCTAAGTGAAGACATTGAACGGCTAAAAGCTGAGAATGCCTCTTTGCAAAAACAGTATTTTGAGCTCAAAGAGCTTGATGCTGACTCACAACCGTGATAGGGGATTATATGAAATACTCACTTTGTCTTGCTTTGGCACTTTTATCCCCTCTTATGGCACGCGAAAATCCCTTTTTGCCTATGGATGAAGCTAAAAAACAAAAAGTGACCTCGAATATCCCCGATGCACGTCCTCGAATCGGAACAGTAAGTTATACCTTCCCCGATCAGGCGCGAGTCCTCAAAGAGGTGACCTTTACGATACAAAATTTGGATGGAAGCTTTGAGGAAAAGAAGGTCCCTATCGATCAAAGTATCGATTGGCATCGTCCTATTACCATTTCACAAGGGGGAGTATCTACTCCTTCTGCTGCGAAGAGTGTCTCCGCCGCCAACTTTGGGTTTATTCGGTTGTTTACGAAAGGGAAAAACTTGACTTTGAAATCAGCCGACCCGCTAGTACGCCATTTCGCACTTAGCGATCCGAATCAGATTGTTCTCGATTTCAAGCATACAACCCCTTTTAAATCGGATCAAAAACCACTCAATGCCGCACCGTATACCAATGTATCTATTGGAAATCACGGTGAGTTTGCCCGCGTTACGATCACGTTGGATGGACGATACAGTTATTCATTGGATAAATCGAGCGGATTGATAAGTATTACGTGTAATTAACGCTAAAAAAAGAGGAAGAGGGTTTCTCTCCGTAGAGGAGAGAAGGTGAACTTATGCTACGGCAGCCAAAGCTGCTTCGTAGTTAGGCTCTTCAGTGATTTCAGGAACGATCTCTTTATAAGTAACAACACCCTCTTCGTTTACTGCGAAGATTGCGCGGCATGTTACACCTGCAAGAACAGAACCGCCGAGCAATACGCCGTATGCGTTTGCGAAATCTTTGTTACGGAAATCTGAACATACTGTCAAATTATCGATACCTTCTGCTTGGCAAAAACGTCCCGCTGCAAACGGAAGGTCAAGAGATACGATAGTTGTGATAACGTCTTTAAGACCAGCCGCTTTTGCATTGAAGTTACGAGTTTCAGTTGCACATACACCTGTATCCAATGATGGAACAACGATGATGAGTTGTTTTTTACCTTGAGCGCCGCCTACTGTTACATCCGCCAAACCAGCTGAATTTACAACCGTTACTTCTGGAGCTTTATCACCAACATTTACGGTGTTTCCTAAAAGTTCTACGTCTGTACCTTTGAATTTTGTCGTTGCCATATTGGCTCCTTGTTGTTGTTTGTGTTATTGATAGGAGAAGTATATTTTAAATCGGATAATTTAAGTCTGAATTATGAAAGAGGTGTAATGCATTAAGCATTCCTAAAGTTTACAACGGGGATTGATCGTAATGTCGGAGGATGAGACAAATGCTTTCTCTGCGTATGCTTCGAGTGCGGCACGTCCGATCATAGCGGCGTTATCCGAGCAATAGCGCAGTTCTGAGAGAAAAAGCTCGGCTTTATGGGGCTTCAACAACTCCATAATACGTTCTCGTAAATAGAGGTTGGCACTCGCCCCACCGACGATAGCGAAACGCTTTGGAGGGCGTGTTTTGAAATACTTTTTGAGTTTTTGGATCAGATGCTCGGTAGCAGTATGTTGAAATGCGCTCGCGATGTTGGGATAGGCGGATGAGTCATTGGCTTCAACCGCTAAACGGACTTGATTTTTTAGCCCCGAATAGCTAAACGCGATGAGGGGAGATTGCCAGAGAGGGACGGTAAAAGCAAATCGGGACGCATCCCCCTCGCGGGAGAGTTGCTCAATCAATGGCCCCCCAGGATAGCCTAAATGCATCATTTTGGCTACTTTATCGAAACTCTCTCCGTAACTGTCGTCCATCGTGGTGGCAACCGTCTCCATCTCGTGATACGAATTGACTTCGATGAGTTGTGTATGACCGCCCGAAACGAGCAATACGGTTATGGGGAGAATCGCTTCTTTCTCTATAAAAAGAGAGTAGATATGTCCTTTGAGATGATTGATCGGGAGGATCGGGATGCCCAGAGAGATACTCAGAGCTTTTGCCATCGTAACCCCCTCGATGAGGGTTACCCCTAGTCCCGGTTCATTGGTGACGGCAACCGCTTTGAGTTGATCGAACCACGGCGTACACTCCGCTAAAATCCGAGGTAATGCTTCGGCATGGAGACGGCTGGCGAGTTCGGGGACAACGCCGCCATAGAGCGAGTGTTCTAACTC
>NZ_DASUIQ010000059.1:0-4843 GCF_036279695.1 Sulfuricurvum sp. | reverse complement strand
CATCGATGTTTTTAAGCAATGCGGGGTGACAGGTCATACAGTCCCCCGTACATCCCCACAACGGTAATAAAAAGATAAAAAATAAAAAGATCGTTTTCATAAATGCGATTATGCCACAGAAACGGTAATCTCATCTCCGATAGCATCAAATATCACTTTAGATCCTTCATCGACTTCTCCGCCGAGAATCAAGTCCGCCAAACGATCTTCAACGATCTCATAGAGTGCACGTTTGAGCGGACGTGCACCGTATACCGGATCGAATCCCGCGCTCGCGATATAGCGTTTCGCACTGTCGGTGAGGGTGAGGGTAATGTCACGCTCTTCCACTTTTGCCGCAATGTCTCTAAAGAACAGATCGACGATGCTGAGAATTTGCGCTTCACCCAACGGATTAAAGACCACCACATCATCCAAACGGTTCAAAAACTCCGGTTTAAAGTGCTGTTTCAACTCACCGAGTACCATAGCTTGTAACCCCTCATCACCGTGATGGGCCATGATCTTATCACTCGCGATGTTGGAGGTCAAAATGATAATCGTGTTTGTAAAATCAACCACCACCCCTTTGTTATCGGTCAAACGTCCATCATCGAGCACTTGTAAGAGGACATTAAACACATCGGGATGCGCTTTTTCGACCTCATCGAACAAGATAACGCTATAAGGCTTACGGCGTACCGCTTCGGTAAGCTGTCCCCCCTCATCAAATCCGACATATCCCGGAGGGGCACCGACAAGACGAGAGACGGCGTGTTTTTCCATGTATTCGGACATATCGATACGGATCATCGATTCACTGCTGTCAAAGAGAAATTTCGCCAATGTTTTCGCCGTCTGCGTTTTCCCGACTCCCGTAGGACCGAGGAAAAGGAATGATCCGATCGGACGGCTCTTATCAGAGAGTCCCGCTTTGTTACGCTTGATTGCACGTGCTACGGCGTGGGTCGCTTCCACTTGCCCTACGACATCACGGTTGAGTTCCTCTTCGATATGGAGAATCTTCTCTTTTTCGCTTTGGAGCATCTTGTTCACCGGAATTTTTGTCCAGCGGCTTACAATCCCTGCGATAGAGGCTTCATCGACACTGTTTTTGAGAAGTGTCCCCTCCGCAACCATCCCTTTCCATTTCTCTTGGAGCGCTTTTTCTTCCTCGAATAGTTTCGGGATTTG
The DNA here is from genome assembly GCF_036279695.1 of Sulfuricurvum sp. Classification (GTDB taxonomy): domain Bacteria; phylum Campylobacterota; class Campylobacteria; order Campylobacterales; family Sulfurimonadaceae; genus Sulfuricurvum. The sequence continues at coordinate 3,670 of NZ_DASUIQ010000059.1, read as the reverse complement.
ACCGTATTCGATCTCTGCGGCTTTGTTAAAGTCGGCCGCTTGTTTCGCACTTTCAGCTTCTCGGCGTTTGGCTTCGATTTCGGCTTTGATTTTCGCTACCCGCTCGAATACCTCTTTTTCATGGGCGAACTGGGATTCTAGACTTCGTCGCTCTTCTAGCGCATCGGCAAGCTCACGCTCAATCTCATCAAGTCGTTTGGTATTGGCAACGGACTCTTCCATTTTGAGCGCTTCTTTCTCGACTTGTAAATTGGTTAATTTACGCTTCACACTCGCTAACGCGTTGGGCTCGGATTCGATCTGCATTTTCAACTCTGCCGCCGCCTCATCGATCAAATCGATCGCTTTGTCCGGTAAAAAACGGTCGTTAATGTAGCGATCCGAAAGCTTCGCCGCCGCAACAAGCGCCGCATCGGTAATAGTGACATTATGATGCGCTTCGAGCCGTTCTTTGAGTCCTCGGAGGATTTGAAGCGACTGGTTTACACTCGGCTCATCCACACTGACCGGTTGAAAACGGCGTTGGAGCGCGGCATCTTTTTCGAAATATTTACGATACTCTTTGAGGGTCGTTGCCCCGATAGTGTGCAACTCTCCGCGAGCCAGTGCGGGTTTGAGGATATTCGCCGCATCCATCGACCCCTCTGATGCACCCGCTCCGACGATGGTGTGAATCTCATCGATAAAGAGGATGACATTAGCCGACTTTTTCACCTCATCGATGACGGCTTTGAGACGGTCTTCGAACTCCCCGCGGTATTTTGCCCCTGCGATCAAGGCACTCATATCCAGCGCAATCACCTTTTTATTTTGGAGACTGAGCGGTACCTCTTTGTTGTAAATACGCTGTGCAAGCCCCTCCACCAGAGCCGTTTTACCGACCCCAGGTTCACCGAGAAGGATCGGATTGTTTTTCGTTTTGCGGATCAAAATCTGCATCATCCGTCCGATCTCTTCATCCCGTCCGATAACAGGAGAGAGTTTCCCCTCTGCTGCTTCACGGGTCAAATCAATCCCGTATTTGGAGAGTGATTCGAGATTTTCATCAGCGGTTTGCGATTCGATTTTTTGCCCTGCACGAGAGGCTTCAAAGTTCTTCGCAAGCTCTCTGAGATCAATGTATTTACCTAAGATCGATTTAAACGGATCGTTTTGGAGATTGGCAGTGATATAGGTATCAATCGCTAAAAAGTTGTCTCCGTTTTTCGCCATCTCCCCTGCACTCACTTCGAGCGAATGCGCAAAGTTGCGTGAAAGCCGTATGCTCTCTTTGGTGACGTGCGAGGCACTCGGAAGTTTGGATGCCGCACTTTTGACATCGAGTTCAATCGCCGTTTTATCAACGCTCATTTTGGCGAGCATTTGATTGAGGGGGGAGTTGCTGTTGGCGAGCAATGCCCACAGAAAATGGATCGGCTCGACTTCGCTGTTTTTATTGTGTAGTGCTAAAGAGATCGAGGACTCGATCATCTCGGTCATTTGATGGGTAAGTTTTTCAAAAATATTTGCTGACATAAAATTCTCCTAGTTGAGTTACAAGAATTATAATACTTTGAGTCACTTATTGTCAAGTCTTTTAAATAATTTTATTTAGAAGTCTGTCATCCTGAACTCGATTCAGGATCTATTCTTAGACTGCGGATCTAGTCCGCAATGACGAAAACTAAATCAAAAAAACTGAGACCAATCCAATCACCCCTCCGAACACTCCGCCCCAAACCACAAGCCATCCTAAATGCTCTTTCATCAAGGTATGGAGCATCTCTTTTATCATCACAGGGGTAAGCTCGGCAAGGCGGGCTTCAACGATCCCTTCAATCGATTCACTCAAATGAGTTCCTCCTTGGTGAAGATGGGTATTGAGTGCAGTCATAAACGATTCACTCTGGCTAATCTCAATCGTAGAGGCTTTGATTTTTTCCAAAAACGGCTCTTTGAGTTTGCCTATGATCGCTTCGCCCCCAAACATCCCCAGCATACCGCCTAAACTTGACTCCATCACACTTTTTACCAAGGCATCGTACGCAGGGGTAAAATCGGTCTCTTCGATAATCGGAGATAAATCGATAGAGCGTTCTTGGGATAGTACAAAATTTTCGATTTTTTCAGGGGTAAAAAATTGCTCCATAATCAGCTTTTTTAGTGCTTCACGTATCGATTCGAACCGATCAATGATAATCCCCGAACCGTAAAGATAGGGAACTTTTTCGAAAAGCATATGGATCGCAAGCTGATTGGTCACAGCCCCTGAGAGGGCAAACAATCCCGCACTCCGAAGCGCTGAACCTGCGATCCCCTCTAACGTATAGGAAACGCCTACCAATGCTACTGAAACAAAATTTGTCATCCATCCTTTATCAAACATACAATCTCCTTGAGTTAATACCTGTATTATACAAAAAAGGTTAAAGTTACACCCAAAAAAGGAGAGGTAAATGATTCTACATACTATGAATACACTATTGAAATCAGGTGAATCATCGGCTATACTTGGTGCCGTCTCCACAGCACTCGATCGAAGCGATGAAGCCCCTTTTTGGCGTCAAAAAAGCCTCCCCTTTTGCGAAGCGGTTTTAAGTGTCCTTATTCCGCTACGAGACCAAAATCTCCTTTTTGATCCTGAGGGAAATCCCCGCTCAGAACTTACTCACGAGCTTTTTTTACGCTGGTGCGATCTCTACAGCCTCAAAATTCTCGCTTTTACTTTAGCCAAAAGCAACGATCTTGGAAAGCTCACACGAACTAAAATCTCCACCGATTCCTATCAACCAATCGACTTGGAGATATTGGGAAAATATCTCAGCAGTTACAGCGTCAATCTGGAAAATGAGATGGTTGATTTTCCCAGAACCAACTACAACCTCCATATCGGAATGACATCATTGATCACCAAAATCCTCGAAGGAAAAGTCTAATGCAGGAAATGCAAGCACTAAAAATTCATAGTTATCTCTCCCCGAGCGAAATTGCCGCCCATTTGGAAGGGGTAGAGTTCATCATGATGGCGGGGCCTTCTATGATGGCGGGTGAGCTTCCGATCCATTTTACGATTATCCTCAACACGGCGGATGTGATCCCTGAAGAGGTAAAACCTCTCATCTTGGAGAAATTCTGCCGTGAATACACTATCACTGCAACAAGCCATGTTTTGAGCAACCGTGAACGAATCGCCTTTGCCATGACCACCCAAGAGACTCCGATGCCCAAACATATCGTCGATGACGCCGAAGCGAACGCTATCCCGTGGACATTGTTGCACATTATCGATTTTCTAGGGGATGCAGAAGGGTTCAAAGAGGCGAAAGACGGGCTTAGCGGGTGGAGTTATAGTTACAACTGATTACACAGCCCTTCTATCTCCTCCACACTCTTGGCAATCATCGATGAAAGATTCTCATACCCTTCTTCGGTAACGAGGATATTATCCTCGATGCGGATACCGATGCCGCGATAACGTTCAGGTATACTCTCATCATCTACGCGGAAGTACAGCCCCGGTTCGATCGTCATAACCATCCCCGCCATAAACGCTAACGACTCGCCCTCTTCGTCCACATACGGGCATGGATCATGAACATCCAGCCCCATCCAGTGTCCTATCCCGTGCGGAGCGTATTTTTTGTGTTCTTTCGCTTCTATCAATGTGCTTCGTTCACCGTTCAAAACTCCC
>NZ_DASUIQ010000058.1:0-17129 GCF_036279695.1 Sulfuricurvum sp. | reverse complement strand
GCATTGTTTTCATCTTGACCATAGATAGGATCACCGACGATCGGATGTTCCACGTGGAACAAATGAACCCGTATCTGATGTTGGCGTCCCGTATAGGGTGAAGCCTCGACGAGAGTCGTATCGGTGTCAGGAAAATACTTCAGCGGTGTGATAAAGGTACGTGAGGGTTTTCCCTCAGGATGAACCCGAACGATCATCCGAACGATAGAACTCTCATCTTCGCGACGCAACAGAGGCTCTTGTATATCGAGTGGATCTTTGAGATGACCTTTTACCATAGCAATATATTTCTTGGTGATTTGTCGCTCTTCAAACATCATCTTCAAAGCACGTTCGCTGATTTTGTTTCGCGCCGCTAAAACCAAACCGCTCGTCTCTTGATCGATCCGATGGGTAATATTGGCTTCATGACCGAAACGGTGTTTGATCTCATCATTGAGACTGTAGGGGGTATGACGATTTTGGGGATGGACGAGGAGACCGCTGGGTTTGTCATAAACAGCAAACTCCTCTTCCACAAACGCAGGTTCCAACCCTAACGTCAAAGGTTCAAAACAGATGAAATCAAAATCCCCCTCTTCGATAAACCCTGCGTTATTTGCCATCACTTCACCGTTTTGAGAAAGGCGCCCTTTTGCGATGAGACGTTGTGCTTCGCTTTGGGTTATCCCTAACTCTTGCATTAAAAAGCGAAACGCTTTTTGACGGGTAGGTGAATGAAGCTGTTTGGTAACGAAAGGCAATTTAATTCCTTTTTAGGGAGGGTAGGATAAACTATATTAATATAATAAGATGCGCATTTTAGCATAGTAAGGAAGCAGATATGGTAGATCGTTACGCCAGAGAAGAGATGAAATCCAAATGGAGTATCCAAGCAAAATATCAAGCATGGCTCGATGTTGAAAAAGCTGTAGTCGTTGCATGGAATAAATTGGGATTGATTCCCGATGAAGATGCGAAAAAAATTGTAGAGAATGCAGGATTTTCGGTTGAGCGTATTGATGAGATCGAAGCGGTTACTCGCCATGATTTGATCGCGTTTACGACATCGGTATCTGAAACTCTCGGAGAAGAGAGTCGATGGTTCCATTACGGTATGACCTCTTCTGATACCGTTGATACGGCTGTCGCTCTTCAGATGCGTGATTCGCTGGCATTGATCATCGAAGATGTTAAAATGGTTATGGCATCGATCAAGGCAAGAGCGGAAGAACACAAGATGACATTGCTCGTCGGACGCTCTCACGGTATTCACGGTGAGCCGATTACGTTTGGTTTGGTGTTAGCGGTTTGGTACGATGAGATGGCGCGCCATTTGGAAAACTTGGAACAAACGATGGAAGTTATCTCTGTCGGTCAAGTTTCAGGTGCTATGGGTAACTTTGCTCACGCACCGTTAGAACTCGAAGAGTATGCGTGTGAAGCATTAGGGCTTAAACCGGCTCCTGCATCTAATCAAGTTATTCAACGTGACCGTTATGCACGTCTCGCTTCGGCGCTCGCCTTGATGGCAAGCTCAATCGAAAAATTTGCGGTACAGGTTCGCCACTGGCAACGTACCGAAGTGTATGAGTGTGAAGAGTTTTTTGCCAAAGGGCAAAAAGGCTCATCGGCAATGCCTCACAAACGTAATCCGATCTTGACCGAAAATATCACAGGGTTAGCTCGTATGGTTAGAGCCTATGTTATCCCTGCAATGGAAAACGTGGCGTTATGGCATGAGCGTGACATCTCTCACAGCTCTACCGAGCGTTTCTGGTTGCCGGACAGTTTCGTAACCTCTGATTTCATGCTACACCGTTTTAACAGTGTTATCGCTAACCTCGTCGTGTATCCTGAGAACATGATGCGTAATCTCAACTTAACCGGAGGACTTGTTTTCTCACAACGTGTTTTACTCGAACTTCCGCTCAAAGGGGTGAGCCGTGAAGATGCGTACCGTATCGTTCAACGCAACGCGATGAAAGTATGGGAAGGGTTGCAACAAGGAAAAAGCGCAACGAATGAAAAAGGGGAATCTCTTTATCTTCAATATCTATTGGAGGATGAAGAACTACGTAACTCGTTGAGTGAAGAAGCGATTCGCGAATGTTTCAATTTTGATTATTACACTAAAAATGTCGATAAAATTTTTGCACGGGTATTTAAATAATTGGTTCAATAATTGCTTTAATAAGCTTATAGAACAAGAAGTCAAAAAGCTAGAAAAATTTCTAAATTTTGAGGGTATAATACCCCTCTTACAGAACATCAAGGAAACTGCTAAATGTTAACTATTGTTAAGCGTAACGGCCGTAGAGAGCCGCTGGATATTACCAAAATTCAAAAATACACCTCCGCTGCGGTCAAGGGATTAGTCAACGTATCGCAAAGCGAGTTAGAAGTAGATGCCCAGATCCAGTTTCGTGACGGTATTAACAGCAATGAGATTCAACAAACCCTGATTAAAACAGCAGTAGATAAAATCGATATTGACTCTCCCAACTGGACGTTTGTAGCATCACGTCTCTTTTTATATGATTTGTACCACCGCGTAAACGGTTTTACCGGTTACGGCTCTCTTAAAACCTATTTTGAGCGAGGAGAAGCCGAAGGGCGAATCTTGCTCGGTCTTAGAGACAAATACGATCTGGATGATTTGGATGCGTATATCGTCCCTGAACGTGACTTGGAGTTCAACTACCTCGGCGTTAAAACATTGTATGACCGATATTTGATCAAAGACCGCAAAGGTGATCCGATAGAACTTCCTCAGCACATGTTTATGGCCGTTGCAATGTTCTTGGCGCAAAACGAAAACGATCGTCAAACGTGGGCGAAGAAGTTTTACGACATGATGTCCAAATTCGAAGTGATGATGGCGACCCCTACCCTCTCTAACGCTCGTACAACGCGTCACCAGCTTAGCTCGTGCTATATCGGTTCGGCTCCTGATAATATCGAGGGGATTTTCGATGCCTACAAAGAGATGGCATTGCTCTCCAAATTCGGAGGCGGGATCGGCTGGGATTGGACACAGGTTCGCGCTATGGGATCGTTCATCGACGGTCACAAAAATGCGGCCGGCGGAACCGTACCGTTTTTGAAAATCACCAACGACATCGCGATTGCCGTTGATCAGCTCGGAACCCGCAAAGGGGCTATCGCCGTTTATCTCGAGCCGTGGCACATGGATGTAAAAGATTTCCTCGATGTGAAGAAAAACTCAGGGGAAGAGCGCCGACGTGCTCATGATTTGTTCCCAGCGTTGTGGATCAACGATATGTTTATGAAACGGGTCGTAGAAGACGGTATCTGGACGATGTTCGATCCGTTTGACGTCAAAGATCTCAGCGAGCTTTACGGAGACGCTTTTGAGAAACGCTACCTTGAGCTTGAACAAGATGCGAGCGTGGCCAAAGAGCACACCAAAGCGAAAGATTTGTGGAAAAAAATCCTCACGTCGTATTTCGAGACGGGAAGCCCGTTCTTGTGTTTCAAAGACAGCGCGAACCGATCCAATCCGAATGACCATTTCGGGATTATTCGCAGTTCGAACCTTTGTACCGAAATCTTCCAAAATACACAGCCGAACCACTATTTGATCAAAATCAAATACGAAGACGGATCGTTTGTTACGTTCGAAGAAGACGAGATCGTTAAAGTCGACAGCGGGATCGAAAAACCGGCGAACAAAATCACGGCGCTTGATTCACTAAACGGTCGCCCTATCTACATCGTCGAAAAAGAGAAAGTAGACGGTGCGACGGCGGTATGTAATCTAGCATCGGTCAATCTCTCCCGTGTACATACCAAAGAGGATATCGACCGTATCGTTCCCGTAGCGATCCGTGCGCTCGACAATGTTATCGATTTGAACTTCTATCCGCTCGAAAAAGTGAAACGTACCAATATGCGCAGCCGTGCGATCGGTTTGGGTGTTATGGGTGAAGCGCAGATGCTTGCCGAGAACAAAATCGTTTGGGGAAGCCAAGAACATTTCGACAAAGTGGACGAAGTGATGGAAGCGGTGAGCTATAACGCGATTCTCGCTTCGTCAAACCTTGCGGTTGAAAAAGGCTCATACGCCGAGTATCAAGGCTCTAAATGGAGCCGTGGAATCCTCCCGATGGATCACGCAACGGCAGAGGTTCAAAATCTCGTCGATCGCGGCGGATTGTTCGCTCCGAATTATGAGTGGGACGAGCTTCGTGAAACAATCAAGCGTCAAGGGATGCGTAACGGCTATCTGATGGCGATCGCACCGACGAGTTCGATCTCGATCCTCACAGGGACGACACAAACGATCGAGCCGATCTACAAGCGCAAATGGTTCGAAGAGAACCTCTCAGGGCTTATTCCGGTTGTTGCACCGAAACTCAGTCCCGATACGTGGAGTTACTACACCCCTGCGTATGATCTCGATCAAACGATCCTTGTCAAAGCGGCCGCAATCCGCCAAAAATGGATCGACCAAGGGCAAAGTCTTAATATCTTTATCACCCTAGATCGTGCCAGCGGTAAATATCTCAACGACATTTATATGCTCGCATGGAAATTGGGTCTCAAATCGACCTACTATCTCCGTTCTCAATCTCCGGAACAAAAACAAGACACGGCGGACCGCTCGATGGAGTGTGAAGGGTGCCAGTAAAGCCCCTGAGCGCCTCAACGCTCAAAAACCTACTAGAGCGTATCGACTTTGCACGTCAGGGCGAAATCCGTTCTCTAGCTCCACAATCTTCTACTTCCATCGAAATTCGTTTTAGTGTTCAGGACATTGCACGCGGGTATGACTGGATCGATGTGATGTTTCGGATAGATGGTGTGAATGACGCCAAACTCGTAAGCGACAATGTTCTACGTTCTTTGGATATGTCTGAGGGGATAACCGTGGAACTAACCCCTAACAGCGCTGCGTTAGCGATCGGAAGTTATTTTGGCAGAGCGAACGAAGCGCTGTTTTATATCCTCGGAACTTCCATCGGATATGAAGAGCTCCCCTTCAGCGCTTGAGGAGCTCTTTGACGCACGATTCGATCATCGTGTAGACGTGCTCAAACCCTTCAAAACCATCGAAAAAGTACGGATCAGGGACATCGGCTCCGTTATACCCGTAATCCCCCAATTTGACGAGATTTCGGCACCCTAATGCTTCGAGGTCGCGGTAGTTGCTTTGGTCCAAGGCGACGATCACGTCAAAAGTGTTAAAGTCGGCTTTTTTGACTTGTCGTGCACGAAGATGCGAAATGTCGATGTCGTGATTGCGGGCAACACTAACGGAGTGTTTGCACGGTGCTTCACCGACGTGCCAACTTCCCGTTCCCGCCGAATCGACGGTGATTCCATGACCCCCCTCTTCTATCAATGCGCGAGCAACCCCCTCAGCGATCGGTGAGCGGCAGATGTTACCCAGACACACAAAGAGAATCGATTTCATAATGATTTAACTACGTCTTTTAAAAGGGTATTTCTCGCGATTAGCGGTGTTATTAGCAACGACTTTCCATAGCTTAGGGAGATTGGATGAGAGCTCTTGACCGCGATAGAGTTCCGCTTCGGTGAGTTCGTAGTACATCTGATCGCGGCTGACACGCGCCCATTCGCTCCCCTGTGCGGCGACATAGTTCCACAGCGCGTAGGCGATGGTGTTGTTGACATTGACCCCTACCCCATTTTTGTAAAGCCATCCGAGGATAAGCTGAGCATCCGAATTACCGTTTTTGGCGGCTTGTTTAAACAAGCGGGAGGCTTGGAGGTGATTTTGAGGCAGTCCGATCCCCTCAATCATCAATACCCCGAGGGCGACTTGGGAATCGGCATGGTTTTTTTGCGCCCCTATTTTAAAAATTCGTACCGCCTCTTTGTAGTCGATGGGGGTGCCGTACCCCTTTAGACTCATTATCCCAAGAAAGTAGAGAGACTGCAAATTCCCCTGCTGTGCGGCGGGGACGAGGGCTTTGCGTGCTTCGATATAGTTTTGGTGATAAAAGGCAACTTCGCCGTCGTGGGCAAGCTGTTCAGTGGAGGATGCGAAAAGTGTAGAGAAGCTGATAAATAAAAATGCTAATGCTATTTTAGACTTTGACATCGTAAGCTCCCTACAAAGGATAATGATATTTTACCATAATAGCTTAAGTGAAAAATAGAGAAATGAAATTACTATTTCATTTTTTCCAACAGACAGATGAAAAAGCCGTCTATCGTATCGGTCGGCAGAATACGGACGGCGTTTTGGATACGTTCGTCATACACCTCTTTCCCCCATCGTGTGAGAGGCTTTTGGACGTTATCGAAGGGCAATGTGAGGGGGATAGTCTTTAAATGCTCTCCATGGCGCTCTAAGAGGTGCTGAAGAGGGCTTTCGTTCTCCTCAGGGGAAAAGGAACAGGTGCTATAGAGCAATTTGCCTCCCGGTTTGAGAGCGTCGAATGCCGAAAGCAATAATCTACGCTGGAGCTTTGAGGTCTCTTTGACTTTGTGAACGCTCCAGTAACTCATACTTTTTGGCTCATGGGTTTTAAAGCGCGCCTCGGAAGAACACGGTGCATCGAGGAGGATGCGATCAAACATCTGGGGACACTTTTTTCCGACACTGCGCCCGTCGGTCATGTAGGTGTGGGCGTTAGTCACCCCTTGGGATTTCAGATTATCGCAGAGGCGAAAAAAACGCTCGCGCTGAAGCTCCACCGCAGAGAGCCATCCGGTATTCTCCATCATCCCCGCGAGCATGAGGGTTTTTCCCCCCGGTGCGGCGGCAAGATCGAGTACCGTCTCTTCGGGGCGAGGAGCGAGCAAAACGGGGGCAATCATCGAGGAGAGGTTTTGGATATAGAGACGCCCCTCGTAGAATGCGGATGTTTGGGTGAGACGGAGCTTATCTTCGGGGGCGATTCGATATACCCCATCTAAAATACTCCACCCTACTTTTTCTACTGCAATACCTTCGTGTTCCAACTCGGCTTCTAGCTCTGAGGGCTTCGCTTTGAGGGTATTTACCCGAAAGGTTACTTGTTTGGGGGAATCGAAAGTGCGAAGTATCGATTCAAACTGCTCATGTGGAACAATTTTCTCCAACCGTTCGCTAAACGCTTCGGGGAGGCTCATCGCACGACTCCATCGAGGACGGGGACAAAATCACATACCTCAAGGGCATCTTCGTGGATAACGCCCCCCTGCTTCGTAAAACGGGTGATGATCTGCTCTCGCCCTTTTTCCACCGGAGCGAGTAAAATCCCCCCTTCTCGGAGTTGGTCAAAGAGTTTTTTTGGGATGGTGCGCGCCGATGCCGAGAACAAAATCCGATCAAACGGGGCGTATTGCTCCCAGCCGTTTTGACCATCATCCGTGCGGGTGTGGATATTGCCCAGATGGAGGTGACGAAAGCGCTCTTTGGCTTCCAAAAGGAGTGATTCGATCCGCTCGATCGTAAACACACGGCGAAAGATTTTGGAGAGGACGGCCGCCTGATAGCCGCTTCCGCATCCGATCTCTAGTACGCTGTCGCACCCCTCAGGGCTGAGATACTGAGTCATTTTGGCTACCGTCAGCGGAGAAGAGATGTACTGCTGTGCACCGATCGGGAGGGCGTCGAGACGATAGGCGTTGTGGCGCATTGCCAGAGGGACAAAGGCTTCGCGGTTGGTGTGAATAATGGCGTTTTTGACAATAGGGCGTAGGGGGAACTTTTTGGCGATCTCGTCCGTCATACGGGTGGTTTTGATGATGGTGATTTTATCGATGCTCATGCTATTCCTACGTTGAGGTATCGGCGCATCGAGAGGACCGTTCGCGCTTCATAATGGGATGTTAGTAATTCGGAACCGCTGTTGCGGAGTTCGCCGCCGAAAGGGGTGATAATGCCGCTCATACCGCTCGTATCTGAATTGGAAGCATCGGAAGCGACGACGTAGCATTGGTTTATCACGGCAAGGGCGTTGGTGAGGGTGACGAAGTGATCCGCTCTTAGTTTCCCCCACTGCGCAGGGATAGCGATGATGTCACACCCCTCCAATCGCTGCCAGAGCTGTTTAAAACGGAGTTCGAAGCAGATCAAAATTCCGATTTTAATCCCATCAAAGTCGAAAGGGATCATTTTCCCCTCTTCCCCCGCGCTGAAATGTTCGTGTTCCGCGCCGAGGGTAAAGAGTTTTGCTTTGGCTTGGGTGTGGAGCACGTCTCTTTGGTGAAGCGCGTAAGCGATGTTATAAAATGACCCCTCGCGCTTGGTAATGGCGGTAAAAATCAGTAAACGGTTCCCGATGTGCTCTGATAGTTTCGCAAGTGAGGAGGGGGTAAACGCCGCCGCTTCTTCAAAGCGATCGTAGGCAAATCCGCTTAAACACACTTCGGGGGCGACGAGGATGGCGTCTTCGGGAGATTGATCGATAAGTGCCGTGAGACGGTCGAGATTTTTCGTAAAATCGGGATCGGTCTCAAAGCAGAGGGATGTAACGGAGCGGGTTTTAGAAGTCGTCAAAACTGAGGCTTCCTTTGGAATAGTTGGTGACGGTACCTTCGAAGAAGTTGGTTTTTTGGTCGTTGAATTTGGAGAAGTCATCGACCCATTTGATCGGATGGGTGACGTTGTAGAGCGGTTTGAGCCCTACCGCCGTGAGCCGTTGATCGGCGAGGTATTGGATGTATTGTTCCACAATTTCGTTGGTGAGACCCAAAATCTGCCCTTGGGTGATGTATTTGCCCCATGCGGTTTCGAGTTCGACCGCTTTGCGGAACATATCGTAGACTTCCTCGATAAGTGCTTCGGTGAAGAGATCGCTGCGCTCGCGTCGAAGGGTGTTGATGATATTTTGGAACAAGACGAGGTGGGTCACTTCATCGCGTTGGATAAAGCGGATCATCTGTGCGGAACCGAGCATTTTCCCTGAGCGGGCGAGGGTATAGATGTAGGTAAATCCGCTGTAGAAGTAGATCCCCTCCAAAATTTGGTTCGCGAAACACGCTTTGACAAACGCACTCTCGCTCGGATCGTTGGCAAGTTCGTCGTAACGTGCGGCAATCGAGTCGTTTTTGGTTTTGAGCATCATGTCTTTGCGCCACAGATCGTAGATCTCTTCGCTGTTTTGGCTGATCGAGTCGACCATAACGGCGTAGCTTTGGGAGTGGAGGGCTTCTTCGAAGCTTTGGCGTACCAAAATGAGATTGACCTCAGGAGCCGTGACGTACGGGTTGACGTTGTCCATCAGGTTGTTGGTTTGGAGAGAGTCCATGAAAATGAGCTGGGAGAGCGCTTTGTCGTACGCTGTTTTCTCCATCTCGGTGAGGAACTTGTAGTCGACCGCATCGCGGGTCATATCGACCTCTTTGGGGAACCATGTGTTGTTAAGCATCATCTCCCAGAGGTTATACGCCCATTGGTATTTGATATTATTGAGTTCAAAAATCCCCGTAGGATTACCGCCGAAAATCTGGCGGTCGTTTACATGTTCGGTTGAGGTTGGATTGTAAATTTGTTTACGCTTCATTTCGGCTATCCCTGTGTGCAGATAAAGTAGATGATTATGTCCAAATATAGTTTTAAGTATGATAAAATGAAAAGAGTTTTTCAAAAGGGTGATGGGATGAATAAAAAGTTAATTTTAAAATCGGTGGCGGCGGCGGTATCGACGTATGCTATTGCAGGCTTTTTCGGAGTTCCGTATCTCATAAAAAACATTGTGCCCGGAAAAGTTTTTGAGGCGACGAAGGGGGGGGAGTTTTCGGTTGAGAAGGCTGCGTTCAACCCTTTTACTTTCCATTTGAGTTTGAACCAAGTCGTATTTAAAACACCGAAGAATACCGATTTTGTAGCAATGAAGAAATTTTCATGCAATGTCGATCCTCTCGCATACCTGTGGAAGGGCGGATTGGTTATCAATCGCATTTCACTGGTTGAACCGCATATTACGATCAAACGGGATAGCAACGGCGATTTTAACTTCAAATGGCTCACTGAACTGGGGGGAGATAAGCCCAAAGAGGATAAAAAAAGTGAGCCGATGGGGCTGATCATCAACCATTTCGCGCTCAAAAACGGGATGCTGAATTACAGCGATTATTCGGATGGGAAAGGCTACACCCTCGATGTGGGACCCATAGGATTTAACCTAGACAACATTGATTTGCGTGATCTTTCGAATGAGAACGGGAAGTTGCGATTGTATGCGACGATCAACGAAGGGGGATTTGTCGATTTGAGAGGGAAAATCGATGCCCTTTCGCCGTTTGTGATGGGGGGGAGCGTTGCATTTAATTCGGGCAAACTCTATACCCCTTGGAGCTATTTTAAAGAGAAATTGCCGATCGAAGTGGCCGATGGCACTGCGGGATTCGGATTTGACTATCGATTCGACAGCAATGATGTGAACGCGACTCAACTCTCGAAACTCCATTTTGAGATCGACAAGCTCCGTATTATCCCCAAAGGGGAAGAGCGAAATCTTCTGAGTCTCGTATCGCTTCGTTTGAGCGATGGGACCGTAGAACCGATGAAAAAAGTGTTTAAAGCCGGAGCGCTAAAACTCGATGGGATGAATTTCTCTGCACAGCGTTCCCATGAGGGTAAAATCGATTGGCTGAACTATATCGAAGAGATTCAGAAGGCATTTCCTAAAGAAGAGACAAACGAGACGGCAACTCCATGGCATTACGGCATTGATGAGATTACTCTAAACAACAGTGCCGTAGGATTTATCGATGAGGTACCCGCGAAAAAAGTGACGCTGAATCTCGATCAACTGAATCTGAATCTAAAAGGATTTCAGAGCGATCCATCGATTAAAAACGATCTTACCCTCTCCTCTCGTTTCAACCAAAGCGGCAGTATCGTACTCAACAGCGAGCTTATCCGTGCACCACTGAGCAGCAGAGGGAATGTGGAACTCAACGGGCTGGATGTTTCACAGATCGATCCTTATATCGAGCCGAGTACCTACGCATCGCTTCGTCGCGGGAATCTCTCTCTTTCGGCCGATTATGACTATAACCCCTCCAAAACGGAAGTGAGAGGAAAAGTGGCGTTAGAGGATTGGGTCGTCAATGATTCACGTGATGATTCGGTACTGCTCGGATGGACGAAGATCGGGGTAACCCCGTTTGCCTACTCTTATCCGGATAATCGGCTCAAAGTCAATCAGCTAGCCATCGACGGGTTCTATACGAATCTCCATATCGATGCGAAAAAGGTATTGAACTACTCAACATTGAGTAAAAACAGTGCTTCTTCCTCTAATACGGCGAAACCGGCGGGGAATCCGTTTGGGATGGACATCGTAAAACTACTTCTTCGCGGAAGCAGTGCGACGTTTAGCGATATGTCTCTGCCGTTGCCGTTTAAAACCTATATTCACGATTTGGAAGGGTCAGTTCTTGGGATCTCGACGACCAAAGACGTTACCACCTTCGTAAAAATTCGAGGGGGGGTAGATCAGTACGGATTGGCTCGGATCGACGGGTCACTAAACACCAAAGCGCCTAAAAAGTTCACCGATTTGAAAGTGGCGTTTGATAATCTGGAACTCAAAGGATATACCCCGTATTCTCTAGAGTTTTTGGGATACAAGATCGCAGGGGGGAAACTCTTTTTAGATTTGGGATACAAGATTAATCAGGGGAAATTAAACGGAGCCAATCGAGTGGTCATTAAACAAATCGAGCTTGGAGCAGAGAAAGCGGGCGGATCCCCGTGGCCGTTGCGGCTCGTTGTCGCATTGCTTGAAGACAGTGATGGGGTAATCGATATTGATCTCCCCATAGAGGGGGATGTGAATAGTCCTGATTTCAAATACGGTAAAGTGGTGTGGCAGGTGATCGGAAATCTCTTTACCAAAGCCGTTACGTCTCCGTTTAAACTACTGGGATCAATGATGGGAATTGAGAATGACAAGCTCTCTTCTATCGATTTTGAAGCCGGTTCAGCGACCCTTTCGCCGCCGCAGGTGGAAAAACTCGATCAGATTACTGCCATGCTCTCTAAGCGGCCCAAATTAGCGCTTAGCATATACGGCGGATGGGATGAAGCGTATGACACGTATGCGTTAAAAAGTCAAAAATTGGTGCAAGCGGCACTTAAGAAAAATAAAAACCTCAAAATTGATTCTACTCAAGCGATGAGCGTGGAACTGCTCGAAGCGATGGCAGAAGATTCTTTGGATAAAAAAGAGCTCAATGCACTCAAAGCTTCGTATAAGGAGAAATACCCTGAAGAAGCGGCGTATGTTCGTCACTATTCGGCAACCTTGATCGATAAGCTCGTTCCGTTGCAGCCGCTTAGTTCAGCCGAACTTCAAACACTGGCGCAACAACGTTCTCTTGCCATTCGGGATTATGTTATGAAAACATCGGGATTTGAGAAACGGCTGTTAATTAAAGAGAGCGAAGGGGTAAAAGGGGAAAAAGAAGAGGTTATTCCGACCCGTTTGGAAATCATGATTCCTTAAAATTTTGACATTTTTGTGATTAATCTTATAATGTCGTTTTTATTTGACAGGAGAAACTATGCCGTTTTCACCCGCAAAGCGTAAAGACACCCTCAGCGGTATCCTTTTTGTCGCTATATTTGCCGCAGCCGCGACGATGATCGCCGATTTGGCTGTTGTTAAAAGTCTTGGAATTTCCCCTCTCGTTGTGGGGATTGTGTTGGGTATCTTTTTTGCCAATACCCTTCATAATCGTATTCCGTCTGTTTGGGAGGGGGGGATTACCTTTTCGGGTAAAAAAATTCTCCGTTTTGCTATCGTGTTTTACGGGTTTCGGATTACGTTTCAACAGATTGAGCAGGTGGGGATAGAGGGGTTCATGGTTTCATTGATCATGCTCTCTAGCACGTTTATTCTCGGAACGTTTTTAGCTCAAAAGTTTTTTAAACTCGATCGTGATACGTCGATGTTGACGGCTGCAGGGGCATCGGTATGCGGTGCGGCGGCTGTTTTGGCGACGGAGCCGGTACTTAAAAGCGAAGAGTACAAAACAGCGATTGCGGTATCGATGGTTGTCCTGTTCGGGACAATTTCGATGTTTCTCTACCCTGTGTTGTATGCGGCGATCATTCAGCCCGCAACCGGATTTTTACACATGGATCCTACAACGTTCGGGATGTATGTCGGGGGAACCATTCATGAGGTAGCTCAAGTCGTTGCCGTTCCCGCATCGATTCCGGGTGCGAGTGCCGATATGGCAAATACGGCTGTTATCGTCAAAATGACACGGGTTATTATGATCGCTCCGATGTTGATCGTGTTGGGGATCTATCTCTCGTACAGCGCAAAGAAAAGCGGGACTACCGGTGGGGGCGTTAAGCTTGTTATCCCATGGTTCGCGGTTTACTTCGTCGGTATGGCGGGGGTCAACTCATTGTTACTCAACTTCACCGATGCCCACGCAACGGAAGCGATCGCAGCGACTATCAAATCGGTGATTTCTAATATCAATCTTATCGATACGTTCTTGCTCACTATGGCGATGACGGCTCTGGGGATGGGGACACGGTTCGCGAAATTCAAAGGGCTTGGATTAGCCCCTATTTATGCAGCAGGTTCGATGTTTATTTGGCTCGTCGTGGGCGGATTTGTCATCACTCAGTGGGTTGTGGCGACGTTTTAATTATCTCTTCCTATAGCTCAATGCTTCGAGCAGATGAGCTTTCCCTATATCGCGTGAACTTTCTATATCGGCAATAGTCCGTGCCACTTTGAGGACACGGCTCACGGCCCGAAACGATAACCCGAATCTCCCTATCGCCTGATCGATGACCTGCTGTGTTTCCGGATTGAGTGGACAGTACTGAGCAATCTCCGCGTCACTCAGTGCTCCGTTAAGGGATCTTTGTCCCCGCTCTTTTTGACGCAAGAACGCTTCTCGTACTTTTTTATGAAGCTGATGGGAAGTGACGCTCGGTTTATCCTCCGCACTCACCGCGTGCATTTGTACATAGAGATCAATACGATCTAAAAAGGGATCGGAGAGGCGTGATTTATAGCGATTGATCTCCAAATCACTGCATCGGCACGCGGTTGTGGTACTGAAAAGATTGCCGCACGGGCAGGGGTTCATCGCCCCGACAAAGAGAAAATTGGCATCGTAGGTGACTTTGGTATTAACCCTTGAGATACGGATATGACGATCTTCCAAAGGCTCTCTGAGTGCTTCGAGTACCGTTTTGGAAAAATGGGGTAGTTCATCGAAAAAGAGGATCCCCCCGTGCGCTAAACCCACTTCACCGATTTGGGCTTTATGGGTTCCACTGTGATTTCCAACAATTAATGCTACCGAATCAACCCAAAACAAAGGAAAATAGCTCATGGCGCACCCTGGATTTACAATAAAAAATGCTACTCTCACAACATTTGATGCTACTAAATACGAATTTAATAGCAATATATGCTACCACATTTTATTGAAAGATAGATTTTCTGTAGTTACATGGTATCAAAGTGGAGATTATCATATGTTCTTTTCGCTCGCTTCATATCCATCGGATGATATGAGTCCGCCTAAAACGCAGGAAGAATTTCTATATGGGCTAGACAATCTGCATACAATGTTTTATTTTCAGACTGAGCATATGTATGTATTTGAATTAGCTTTAGTTGAGGAAGATGGAATTATCGCTTGCATCGGGAAAAATGATGAGGAAGAATGGAAAATTTCTGAAACGGAAGGCTGTTTGGGCGTTTACCGATTAGAGGATAATGCCCTAAATTTGATTTATGATAATTATGCGGATGCCTTCAAAAATGGCAAAATAACATGGGAAGCAAAATGGATGGGGATTTTGGAACGTTCAGCCCCAGAGGATGAGTAGATTAAAGTACATCACTTTTCAAAAATGATTGCAATATGCCATATTGTTATTGATTTTTATGAAGTATGTATAATCATTTCATGATAAACAACATAACAAGCGAAAAATATATGTGTGTAAAATTGCTATGAATTGAGGTGTAAAAGATGCCTGTTCGAAAGATAAAAAAGAATTATCGCTCCGTAACTGGTCATTTTAGTAGTGTGAAAAACGATCGTAATATTGCCTACGAATCCTTACTTGAACGGGATTTTTTTCTGCTTCTTGAATTTGATAGATCTGTTGCTTCTTATGAAGAGCAACCGATAGCCCTTTCCTACCATTATGCAAAAAGGGATATTCGTTATACTCCTGATGCCCTCGTACACTACAAAGACCCCAAGCGTATTCCCTGTATATTTGAAATCAAATACTCCGAAGAAGTTAAAGAAAAAAAAGTTTTTTTGAAACAGAAATTTGAGCAGATCGAAGAGTATCTAATCCAAAATGACATGGAGTTCAAACTATTCACAGAACTTGATATTCGTACACAATTTTTAGAAAATGCCAAGATGATATATGGAGCTATTTCAGGGAGTATCTCAGGATTTGAGCAAGAGCGAATGGAGCATATAAGGCGTGTATTAGTAAATGAAAAAATATTGAGTATTTCCGAGTGTATGTCGAAACTATCTTCAAATCGATATGAGCAGGCAGTTTATATTCGTCATCTTTGGTATCTTGTTTTTCTAGGAAAAGTAAAGATTGATATGGATACTAAAATCACCAACAACACAATGATAGGAGTTTCACGTGAAAATCATTGATCTCTCGGTTGGAAGCACTATATTTTTTCAAGATATGGAATATGAAATTAAAAAGCAGATCGATACGGGTCATGTACTTGCTAAGAATCTTAAAACCTACCGTGATGAGATTCTTCCGGTTGTAAATTTAGTGAATAATGAATCGGTAAAAGCGAAAGAACGTATTGAAGATATTTCAGAATCGGATTGGGAGGAAGCCAAAAGGCGGCTTCAAATTATCAAGCCGATTATAGATGGGGCTCTGGGTAAAAAAGAGATTATTGAAATTGCTGAAAAATTAGAACTCCATTTTACTACATTGTATCGTTGGATAAATAGATATAAAGAAACCGGTCTTCTTCAATCGCTAGTACCGTTAACTAGCATGAGAGGCCCGAAAGGGAAGATAATGATCGATGAAGAAGCGGAGATTATCACCAAAAAAGCTATCGAAACATTGTATTTGACAAAGCAAAAACTACCGGTTAAGGACGTATATCGAGAAATTGTTAAACGATGTAAAAATGCCAACGTAACATCTCCGCATGAAAATACGGTCCGCAACCGAATTAATCAGCTTTCGAAAGAACATACGATTGCTAAACGGGAAAGTCGTCAAATTGCTGATCGAAAGTATAAAAACACTGATGGAATGTTCCCTGAAGGTACATTTCCTCTTGATGTAATACAGATCGATCACACCCCGATGGATATTATACTTGTTGATGAAGTTGAGAGAAAGCCGATTGGAAGACCTTATTTAACATTAGCAATCGATGTTTATAGTCGTATGGTTGTCGGGTATTACATTGCACTTGAAGCACCAAGTTATTTTAGTGTGAGTCAGTGCCTTTCGAATGTTATTCTGACAAAAGAGCGGTACCTTCAAAAAATAGGTGTTGAAGGGGAATGGAATGTTTGGGGCGTACCAAAATCTATTCATATGGACAATGCTCAGGAATTTCGATCTGAAGCGCTCAAGAGATTTTGTGAGCAATATGGAATTACGATCATGATGCGGCCGGTTGCTCGTCCGCAATTTGGTGGGCACATTGAAAGGCTCATTGGCACTACGATGAAGGAAGTACATACTTTACCTGGAACAACGTTTTCAAATATCACGCAAAGAGGGCAGTATAAATCAGACAAAGAAGCGGCTATGACACTGGCAGAACTTGAGAAATGGATTGGTGAATTTATTGTCAATGTTTATCACAAAAGGATGCATCGCTCAATCAATATGTCTCCAGAGGAAAAGTTTGAAGAAGGGATATTTGGGACAGGTGAATATCCCGGTATTGGATTGCCTTTCAGGGTAGCCGATGAAGATCGGTTGAGAATAGATTTACTTCCAAGTATTGAACGAACGGTGCAGCAACATGGTGTTGTTATCGAAAAGATTAAATATTACGGGGATGTATTGCGTCGTTGGATTAACAGTGAAGATGAACGTGGAGGAGCTAGAAAATTCTTATTCAAAATAGACCCGAGGGATATTAGTAGAATTTTCTTTTTTGATCCGGAGATCAAAGAGTATTTTCCAATCCCTTATAGGACGATGAGCC
>NZ_DASUIQ010000057.1:0-3853 GCF_036279695.1 Sulfuricurvum sp. | reverse complement strand
ACTTTTTCGAACGAAGTGACGGAGTACTGCGGCTAAACGGCAAGGCGGAAAATTTTGTCGCTGGCTGGATGCAGAATATCCGTGCAGATCGTAGCTACGATAAAGCGGATGCCGATAGAAATGGCAAAATCGAGGGGGACGAAGCTAAAGACCTTACCATCGCTTTTGAGCGACAGCGTGACTATGATTATATTGGGAAAAAATTGGTTCAGGTCAATGCGGTGATGGGAGCTAATTATCAAAGTCTGGGTCGCTCTGCCGACGCCCATAACCTCTTTGCAACCGACAAAGAGAAGAGTGAAGACAAAGAAAAGGGCTACACCTACCAACGAAATATTACAACATCACAATACACCAAATTTGAAAACAGTGTCGAAAAGGAGCTCGACCACACCCTCCAAATGGATGCTAACCTCGATGGTACCGTTACACTAGCTGAGGGGTTAAGCGACGAATTCGGTTCAAATTACACTCAACAAGTTATCAATGATATGCAAGAGTTTCATAAAAAATTGTTGAAAGATCACCCCGACCTAGACAACGAATCCCGCCTCCAAAACCATGACATCGGCTTAAGCAGCATCCTATCCGTGGAAGAGGAAAAAGCTCAACAAGAATTATCCCGCAAGCAGGATCTCTACCTAAAAGAACTGTTGGCTCAAAATCCCTACTTTTTAAGCGGGACGGCTACACTCGACATTTTAGATGCGAATAATCCAAAAATTGACACTTACGGCTAATTCTATCAATCTTTATTTCCCCATACTTTCTCGATCCATTCTCCCATCTTTGCTTCATATCCGCTGTTTTTAAACTCGACAAATTTGAGCGGTTTTGAGAGATACTTTTGCTCTACCCAGCCCCCAAAATCGTGCGGATATAAATACCCTTTGTGCTGTTGGCGCAAATGCTCGGGAATATCGAGGATCACTCCGTTTTTCACGGCACTTTGCGCGGCATTGATCGCGTTATAGGACGTGTTCGATTTCGGAGATGCACATAGATAGATCACCGCTTGGGCGAGGATTATACGTGCTTCGGGATAGCCGATTTGTTTGACGCTCATCATCGCCGAGGTGGTCAGTGTCAGCGCTTGGGGGTTTGCATTTCCGACATCCTCAGACGAGAGGATCACGAGACGACGTGCGATAAATTCGGGCGGTTCTCCCCCCTCTATAAGGCGTGCTAAATAATAGATCGCCGCGTCGGGATCGGAGCCACGGATACTTTTGATAAGGGCGGATGCGAGATCATAATGCACCCCCGCTTCCGAGCTTCCTAAACTTTGTGCCGCAGGGCGGAGTGATTTTAGAAGTGCAAGGGTGATCGGTTTATTTAGCGCTGTAGAGACTTCGAGAAGTTTGAGCATCGCCCTAGCATCACCGCCTGAACTGGCAATCAGATATTCTCGCGCCTCCTCATCCATTTCAATGGATGTACGAACTAACAAATCCTCTAACGCATCAAAACCGATGGAATGAAGTTCAAACAACAGTGAGCGCGAACGCATCGCCGCAGTAAGGCTAAAATAGGGATTTTCAGTCGATGCACCGATCACTAACACACTGTTTTTTTCCATAACGGGGAGTAACACCTCTTGCTGATTCTTCGCGAGACGATGCACCTCATCGATAAAAATCAGAGGTTTAGTGAGTGAACCCTCGTATTGATCAAAGATCTTTCGCAAATTTTCGATTTTGAGGGATGTGGCATTAAACTCATAAAAGGGGAGATCCATAACCTCGGCGATGATCCGCGCTAACGTCGTTTTACCGCAACCGGGAGGACCGTAAAAAAAAGAGTGGGTGAGATTGCCGCTCTCGCACAGAGATCGAAGCGGTGAATCGTGTGAACAAAGGTGAGATTGCCCTACCACATCGTCAAATTTTTTGGGACGAAGCAGATAGGTAAAATCAGCCATAAAATTTACATTAGCCTGCAATAACTTTGATGATCACTTCGCGCTCTTGACGAGGGCCGTCAAATTCACCGAAGAAAACCCCTTGCCATTTCCCAAACATCGGACGCCCTTCGTGAACGGGGATGGAGACCGATGCGCCCATGCGAGACGATTTGAGATGAGCCGCCGCGTTGTCTCCGACGTGTGAATATTTGGCATCACTCGGGATAACGGTAGAGAGGGCTGAGAGCAAATCACGGCGAAGATTTTGGTCGGCATTTTCAAACAGAAAAACGCTTCCGGTCGTATGCGGAGTAAAAACGACACAAATCCCCTCTTTAATACCTGATTTAATTACTGCTTCTTTTACTTCAGCACTAATGTCCATTAACTGTGTTTTATGACTGGTTGGGAATTTAAGTGTTTTCATTTTTTGCTACCTCTTTCAAATTTTTTCTCTGGCTTGTATTTATTGGTGCCGAATGGCTCATTGGAAGGTTTAGATTTTGTTTTCGGTTTATCTTTTGAAGCAATCTTTGGTTTATATTCAGGTTTTCCCTCAGCTCTCGGTGCTTTTATCTGAGACTTTTGTTTCTGTTTTTCCGCTTTTTCCACAGCATCCAAAAATTCGCGTAATGAACTGTATTCGTTACGCTCCAAAAAGCGCACTTTTCCGGTCGGAAGGTTGTTAAGTTCAATTCCGCCGAAACTCAGCCGCTTGAGATCAACTATTTCCGCCCCGAAATGGGCAAAAAAACGGCGAAGTTCACGGTTTTGTCCCTCGCCGATAGCAACTTTCAGGATCGAATAATCCCCTTGATCTTTTTGAACCTGATAAGCATAAAACGGGGCGAAACTCATAGGACCCGCATCGGCGTGTTCATGGGCACCGGCACTTGCATCTTCAAGCTCCAGCCCCTCGCCCATAGCGATTTTCATCCCTTCAGTGACAGGCCCTTTGATTTTGATCTTATAGACCCGTTCCATTTTGGAGGTCATGAGTGCCGTCGCAACACGGGATGCATCGGTGAGAAGCAATAATCCTTCGGAAGCAAAGTCAAGCCGTCCAACCGGAATATAATGGCGATATTGTTTTGCGAGCGAATCGTAAATCGTTTTGCGTCCCTGCGGATCTTTTTTGGTCACCAGTTCGCCGCGCGGTTTATTATAAACAATCACCGTAAACTGATCGCTTGGGGTAATCTTGTTCCCGCTGATCATTACGTTAGCATGACGCTCATCCACCTGGGTTGCAGGATTGGTTTCAACCTCTCCGTCAATACGGACATATCCATCGAGGATAGCTTGATCGGCTTCACGGCGTGAGTAAGTCGAGTAGTGGGCAATATATTTGTTTAAACGCATCATGAGATACCTGCTTCCACGAGTGTATGAAGATGCAATGCACCTTGGATCATGCCATCACGATCCGTGACGACTAACAATTGAATTTTTTTCTCTTCGATCAACACAAGTGCATCCGAGGCCAGCATCGTTGCATCATCGATAACGCGAGGGTTTTTCGTCGCATACTCTTTTGCGCAAGTATCCAGTGAAAACGAATCACTCATCAAAGCGCGTCGAATATCCCCGTCACTAAGTAGTCCTGAGAGTTTCCCTTGAGCATCAGTAAGCATTACCGTCCCAAGACGCCCTTCGCTGAGTTTTAAAATCGCCTCTTTGAGAGAAGTATTTTCATCCACAATCGGAAGATCAGAAGTGCGCATCAAATCGGACACTTTCACAAAAAGCCGTTTCCCCAAGGCACCGCCGGGGTGAAACGAAGCAAAATCCTCTTTTTGAAAATTTCGCGCCTTCATCAGACACACCGCGAGCGCATCCCCCATCGCCAACGTCAACGTCGTTGAGCTGGTCGGAGCAATATCGAGCGGACACGCTTCGTGAGTGACGTTGATGTTGATCACCTCATCGCTAAAACGGCCGAGGGTGGAG
>NZ_DASUIQ010000056.1:0-8866 GCF_036279695.1 Sulfuricurvum sp. | reverse complement strand
AATCCCCACCGCATTTTCACGGTTATCTTTGTTCAATGCCTCAATCTCTTCAAGCTGGCTTACGTTCTCAGCAAGGTCTTTTTGAAGCAGTGTCAAATCGCTCTGACAGGCATTCAACAAACTTTCTGTTAAACTGCTAATCAACTCAGATAAAACGGCATTATTTTTAAATGTCGCGTTCTCCACCTTTAGTTGGGTAAGTTCATTTTGCAGCGACTGATTACTTTTTTCGAGTTCTGCGATTTTTGCATGAAGAGGCGCTACATCTTCAACCGTGGTTTTATTTCCAAAGAACATTTGCAACCTTACCTTATAATAAAAATTAAATATAATTCTATATTAGTATCGTCACTTATTGGTCGCTTATCTATTGGTTTTAAATGACTTTTTAGTGACTTAATATTATTCAGTTAATAATTAGAATAAATAATTATATAATTAAAAAAATACTTTCATTTATTTATTTATATGAAAGTATAGAGGTTATAATAGAGGGTAATGTATGCAAAATTTACATTTTTTAAAGTTGAAAACGGCACTTTATGCTGAGGACGATGAAATCACTCGGACACAAATAACCAAAATTCTCAAAATGTTATTCAATCAAGTATACGTTGCATCTGATGGTGAAGAAGCATTACGGCTTTATGAAGAAAAACATCCTGATATTATTATAACTGATATTAAAATGCCTCGTTGTGACGGACTATCTCTTATTACTAAAATTCGAAAATATAACTACCATATTCCGGTTATACTCATGAGCAGCTATGCTGAACAAGACATGCTTCTTAATGCAGTAAATCTTTCAATAGACGCTTATCTATTTAAACCGATTCAGTTTGAAAAATTTACCCTGGCGTTGAGTCAAGCATTTAAAAGGTTGCCGAAAGAGGAAGTGCTTTTGACACTCGATCAAAATATTCATTACAATACCTCTACAAAAGAACTTTACCGCGATGGAAAAACTGTTATATTAGGGGCAAAAGAGTATGATTTACTAAACCTTCTTATAGCACGATGCAACAAAACAGTGACGTATGATGAAATCATTCAAACAATTTGGCCATTTGATCCCATCAGTGACTCTACTCTTAAAAATACGATCCTTCGATTACGTAAAAAAATTGATTCAGATATTATTATTTCGGTGCGAGGAAGTGGATACCGTATTGATACAGTAAAAAAATAATATGAAAAATACCGTCATATCTTTGGATTGTTTATGATGCCTAATTTATTGCTAGGTATTAGCGATTCATCCTTAGTGATAGCTTTTCTTATCGGTTGTGTACTACTGCTCATTTCACTCTCCAGTGTTTTCCTTTATCGTATAAGAGGGCTTCAAAAGGAGCGTATTACTCTTCTACAAAAAAATGAATTGGACAATAAAATTTGTTTTTTACAATCACGTAATGCTTCTATAGGAGAGTTGACAGCTGATATTGCTCATCAGTGGAAACAGCCTCTTAATGCTATTAGCAGTATTCAATGTGCTCTTAAGGCTTCAATTGCGCTCGGGTATGAGATACCCAAGGATGAATTACAAACATCCATCGATTCAAGTGTGGAACTCCTCGCACATTTGGGTGAGACAATCGATACTTTTTACCGTTTTTTATCACAACATAAATCTAATAACGAAAAATTTAAGATTTCCGAACAGTTTGAAGCGATTCAAAAACTGACAGACTATGCCTTTAATAACAGTAAGATTGATCTTCGCTTTTTACATGATTCCAGTGTTTCGATAAAAGGAGATGCCAATGAGTTTCTTCATGCTTTACTCAATATCATTCTAAATGCCAAAGAAGCACTCGATAATATTTCTGTTTCATTTCCGTACATCGAAGTATTACTCTATGAGACGAACGATGCTGCAATCATTACCATCTCTGATAATGCAGGAGGAATTGACGAAGATATTATCGATACGATCTTTGATCGATACATCACATCCAAAACCAACGGTTCAGGACTAGGTCTCTATATGGCTCGTGAAATCATTGTCAATCGTTTTGGAGGTTCTGTTGCAGTTCATAATACAATTCATGGTGCCTGTTTTAGTGTTATTCTCCCTTTTGATGGCATAGATAACAGTGTATCGATACAGCATAATACAGAAGAAAAAATTCAACGCCTCACGGAACGTATTTTAGAACTCGAAGAAGCAAAAGAACATCTCACTAAATGGTCTAAAATATTTCATAATGCACACTGGGGAATCGCAATCCATATAGGTACAAGCAATGCATTTGAAATGACTAACTCTGCATTTAATGCTCTCTATGGTTATTCACCCGATGAAGTTGAAAACTTACGCTTTTGTGATCTGTTTTGTGAAGAGTCGTTTCCTGTGTTATCTGAAGCATCGTCTCATGCATTTGAAACCGGTCATGCTACATTTGAAGCACTTCACCGTCGTAAAGACGGTTCGATTTTCCCTGTTTTTATCGAGATAATCGTTATAAAAAACGATGAGGGTGACATTCTCTATCATATCGCCAATATTTGGGATAAGACTGATGAATACAAAAATGTCGATCATATTCGAATGTTGGGTACGGCATTAGATTCAACGAATGAAGCTGTATATTTGATTAGTACAGAAGCACAGATCCTATATGTGAATGACGGTGCATGTAGGATGCTCGGTTATAGTCGTGAAGAATTATTAAGTATGGCGATTATAGATCTTGACCCAAATTTTACCATTGAGCATTTTAGAACAAAACTTGAAAACTTGAAAAGAAATGTTGAGAACCATAAAGCTGCTAATACAATTATGGAATCAACGCATATCTGTAAAAATGGTCTATCGTTATCTATTGAAGTTTCGTCTACTCTGTTTCATATTGGAAATGATTTGTATGTTTTAGCGACGGTTCGTGATATAACTGAACAAAAAAAATCTGCTAAACAGATTATGTTGATTACTACTGCCATCAATAGCATGAGTGAAGCAGTATATGTAAACGACGATAGTTTATCAATCATATATGTTAATGAAAGTGCTTGCAAGATGTTGGAATATACTCAAAATGAATTACTCAACATGCGTATCGATCAAATCGATGTAATTCACTCATTTGAAGAAGTTTTTGAAGTAACACAAAAACTAACACTAAATGAATCGATAATTTTTGAAACGAAACATATCACAAAAACGGGACAAATTATTGATGTCGAAATTGTGGCTAATCTTTTCGAATTTGAAGGGAAAACACTTGGGTTATCTATCGTAAAAGACATTTATGAACGTAAACAGTCCCAAGAAGAGCTAATTAATAGCGAAAAAAAATACCGTACCCTCGTCGAAAACTCTAATGATAATATTATCCGCTATGATCGAAATAGACGAATTCTTTTTATGAATCGTACGTTAGAAAAAACACTTTCAGTTTCAATGGATGATATTATTGGTAAACGTCCTACGGAAATTTGGCATAATGCATATGATGAATTTGAAGGAATTTTAGAACAAGTCATAGCTACAGGTATAAATAGAGATTACAATCATAAGTTTATAGGCAAAGATGGAACTTCAAAACTTCACCATATTCAGTTTATTGCAGAATATGATAATGAGAATAATATAGTTGGTGCATTGATAATAGGTAGAGATATAACTTCATACATGAATATGAAAGATTTGTAACTAAGAATTTTGATTGATTTTAAAAAAAGATATAAGTCATCTGATTGTCACGTTGTACCATTATATGAATGACCAAAAGATGACCCATTAGTGTTAATATTAAGTATTAATAATAAAAATAAATCTTAGGATTAAATTAATGGGTAAGCTGCAATATATATTTGACAATTCAAAAGTCGGTATCGCAATTTGTAATGCGCTTATTAACCGTTTTGAGATGGTAAATCCTGCCTTTGCCGCTATTCACGGATATGATGTTCATGAACTCAACGGGACCTCTCCTGATGAAGTATTCGTACCGGAATATTTACAAAAACTTATGGCAGAATCTACCCACTTATGTGCAAAGAACAATTTGTCTTTTGAGACAACACATCTACGCAAAGATGGAACGCTGGTAGAGGTATCCGTGCACGTTACCCTGATAAAAAATGATCTGGGAATTGTGCAACAGCGAATTATCAATATTATCGATATTACTGATCGTAAACGGATGGAACAGCAACTGCAAGAAATGATCGAATTTAACCAAGAGATTATGAATACTATTCCCGATTTACTTTTTGAATTGGATAGAGAGGGTAATTATCTCAATATCTGGGCACAAGATGAGAGTCTTCTCGCGGCTAAAAAAAACATTATTTTGGGGGAAAATGTTCGTGATATTTTGACGAGAGATGCAGCAGAAATCTCATTACAAACTATTCGTGAAGTGGATGAACAAGGTCAATCTTTAGGAAATACAATATCTATCGATTTGCAAGATGGGAGAAAATGGTTTGAACTCTCTGCTTCCAAGAGGAAATCGAGCGGTACCTATATCCTGCTGTCACGCGATATAACAAATCGAAAGCTCCAAGAAGAACACTTAATTAAAACCAAAATTAAACTTGCTGCCGTTATCACTACGATTCCCGATTTGATTTGGGTCAAAGATGTTAATGGTGTTTATGTAATGTGTAATCCCGCATTTGAACACTTTTTCGGTGCATCTGCAGCTGATATTATCGGTAAAACTGATTATGATTTTGTTTCTCGTGAACAAGCTGACTTTTTTCGCCAAAAAGATAATGAAGCAATGCAATCGGGTGAAATATGCATCAATGAAGAGGAGATTAATTTATCTGATTCTGGACGACATATTTTTTTAGAAACTCGGAAAATTCCCGTCAAAAACGGTAATGAATTTATGGGTGTATTGGGAATTGGAAGGGATATTACTGAACGTAAAATGACTGAAAAAAAAATCGAGTATATGGCACATCACGATGCTCTTACCGGATTGCCGAACCGTACCCTTGCCAAAGATAGGGTTGAACAAATCATAGCCCATGCCAAACGTACAGAGACGAAAGCTGCTTTCTTGTTTATTGACCTTGACGGCTTCAAAGCGATCAATGATACACTGGGACATACTATTGGTGACATGATCCTAAAAAGTGTTGCATCACGACTCAAAGAGTGTATCCGAGAGAGCGATACGATTAGTCGTCAGGGGGGCGATGAGTTTTTGTTGATTTTATCAAATATTCAAGAGCCTAATGTTATCGCGTCTCTATCGAAAAAAATTCTTCTTGAATTGGAAAAACCGTTCGAGATCAATACCCATACCCTTTTTGTATCCGGCTCCATTGGGATAGCCCTCTATCCTGATCACGGTGGGACATTTGAAGTACTTCTCCAAAATGCCGATACCGCAATGTATAAAGCCAAAGAATCGGGCAAAAACAGATACCACTTTTATACCCAGCAAATGAGCCATAATTTGATCGGACAATTCAAGATACAGAATGATCTAAAAAGTGCTTTGGAAAACAATGAATTCATTCTCTATTATCAACCGCAGATTGATCTATCCTGTAATCGTATTATTGGTGTTGAAGCTTTGATACGATGGCAACATCCAATGATGGGTATGATGCCGCCGATACGATTTATTTCGATTGCCGAAAGTAGCGGGCTGATTGTTCCCATCGGGCAATGGGTTATCGAAGAGGCATGTCGCCAAGCCGCTCTATGGCAAGAAAAGGGAATAGATATTAGCGTTGCCGTTAATATATCGGCAATGCAGTTCAAACGGGGAAATCTCGAAAAAATCGTGAAAAATGCACTCCATACTTCCCAAATCGATCCGCATCGCCTTGAACTCGAACTCACCGAATCGATCATTATGCACGATGCTGATAAGACGCTTCAATCAGTTTGTAATTTAAAAGCACTGGGTGTTCAACTCTCGATTGACGATTTCGGTACAGGGTATTCGAGCCTCTCGTACCTCAAGCGCTTTGCCGTCGATAAGCTGAAAATCGATCAGTCGTTTGTTCGTGACATCCTCAAAGACAACGATGATGCCGTTATTGTGAAAACTATCATTCAAATGGCAAAAAATCTTAACCTAAAAACGATTGCTGAAGGTGTAGAAAACAAAGAAGTATTATCTATTGTAGAGAGCTTTGGATGTGACGAAGTGCAAGGATACCATTTCGCTAAACCGATGAAAGCAAGCGATTTTGAACGCTATTTTGTATCATATTCTATGAATTTGGTTGATCATGCAAGATGTGCTCTGAATAAAACGGTTAAACAAGTGCATGCGCCTTTAGCGCTTTAAGTGCTCTTTCACATAAGTAGCTATTTGACGCTCTTCGTCGGTCGCGATGACGAGGAGGGCGACACTGCTCTCATCGTCATGTATTTGAATCTCTCCATGACAGTTTTTATTCGGGTCTAAAATAATCCCCATGTGCTCCAACCCCTCACACACCATCTCATGGATAAGCGGTGAGTGCTCACCAATCCCACCCGTAAAGACGATAGCATCCACTCCGCGCAGTACCGCCATATACTCACCGAGCTGTTTTCGCAGACGATAGGCGAACATATCGAGTGCCAAGATCGCATTTTCATCACCTCGGTTTTTGGCATTAATGACACTGCGCAGATCGTTTGTCCCCGCGATGGCGAAGAGACCGCTTTTTTTGTTGAGGATCGTATCGACGGCTTCGATGCTCATACCGCTTTGATGAACCATATAAGCGATAATCGAGGGATCGATGCTTCCGCATCGCGTCCCCATCATCAACCCTTCAAGCGGTGTCATCCCCATCGAGGTGTCGATACTTTTTCCCCTCTCTATCGCGCAGGCACTCACCCCGTTTCCGATATGAAACGTGATGAGATTGATTTCATCGAGAGGCTTTTGCAAGATGTCTGAGGCTTGGAGCGCGACGTAGTGGTGCGATGTGCCGTGAAAGCCATACCGTCGGACATGATAGCTCTCATACCAATCATTCGGTAGAGGGTAACGGTAAGCATGAGGGGGCATACTCTGATGAAACGCCGTATCGAAGATCGCGAAATTCGGGACATTCGGTGCGATAGTCCGAGCGGCGATAATTCCCTCGATGTTGGCAGGGTTGTGGAGCGGTGCGAGGGGGATCAGTGCGGTGATTTCAGCGAGGAGATCATCATCTACAAGAGCGGGTTCATGAAACCTCTCCCCTCCGTGGACGACGCGGTGCCCGATGGCGTTGATTTGGGTAATGTCGATACCGTGAACGAGTAGCTGGGTGCGCATCACCTCAAACCCCTCATGATGATCACGAATCTCTTCGATAAGACCGTGATCAATCAGACGCAACGAAGCGGACTCATAGAGGCTGTATTTGATCGACGAACTTCCGGCATTGATGACGAGGATACTCATGGGTTCACGCTTTGGGCTTGGATGGCGGTGATGAGGACAGTGTTGACGATGTCGGCGATTTCGCATCCGCGACTGAGATCATTGACCGGTTTTCGTAAGCCTTGGAGTACCGGCCCGATAGCCACGGCACCTGAAGAGCGCTGTACCGCTTTGTAGGTGTTGTTTCCCGTGTTGAGATCGGGGAAGATAAAGATCGTCGCCTGACCTGCTACGGCAGAGTCGGGGAGTTTGATACGGGCAACGTCGGGATCGATAGCGGCGTCGTACTGGATCGGTCCCTCGATCAGCAGATGGGGGAATTTTGCTTTGACGATGGCGGTCGCTTCGCGTACTTTGTCCACATCATCGCCATGCCCTGAAGTTCCGGTGGAGTAGGAGAGCATCGCGATACGCGCCTCGATACCGAACGATGCGGCGCTCAGTGCCGAGGCGATGGCGATTTCGGCGAGTTCGGCGGCGGTTGGGTCTTGGTTGATCGCACAGTCGGCATAGACGAGCACTTTGGTATCCAGACACATAAAAAAGAGGCTGGAGACGAGGGAGATGGAGGGGATGGTTTTAATGATTTGCAAGGCAGGCAAAACGGTGTCTTGGGTCGTGTGAATGGCACCGGAGACCATTCCGTCCGCATCGCCGTTATAGACCATCATCGTCGCAAAGTAGGTATCGTGGGTCATGGCTTCTTGTGCGGTATGAAAACTGAGCCCTTTGTGGGAGCGCATTTTGTAAAACTGATCGACGTATTGTTCCATAAGCTCTGAGGTAGAGGGATCGATGATGGTCGCTTTTGAGATGTCAAGCCCCAACGTGTCGGCATGATGGTGGATACTCACCGGATCGCCGAGCAAGATGAGATCCACCACGTCACGTCGCAACAAGATTTCGGCGGAGCGTAAAATACGCTCGTCGCTACTCTCGGGGAGGATGATCCGTTTGCGTGAAGAGCGCGCCCTCTGATAGAGGCTGTACTCGAACATCGCGGGGGTGATAATATCGCTATGGATAGTTCGGATGCGCTCTTGGAGGAGATCGGCATCGATGGCGTTCATAAACTCTCCCATCGCGAGGGCGATTTTACGTTTTTGTTCAGGGCGGAAGGTTGGTGCAATCGTATCGATCAAAAGGGCGCTTTGGTAGGTGTCACTCTCTACGCTCAAAATCGGGATTGTTAAAAAATCGATACCGTTGATCAGCTTGAGAAAATTTTCCGGCAGTTCAAGCCCTCCGGTGAGCAAAATCGCCGCGATGGAGGGGAACTCTTTGGCATAGTTGGCATACATCACACTCACAATAATATCGAGACGATCCCCCGGAACGATGATGAGATCGTTGCTCTCGATACGACTCAGGAGATGTTCGATGTTCATGGCGGCGATTTTCGGACGGCGGATGATCCGATCCAAATCGGCTCCTCCCCCCACAATCACGTGAGCCCCTAATGCTTCTTTGACTTCCGCTACGCTGATACGGTCGAGTTCATCGATCTCCCGCATAAAAAAAGT
>NZ_DASUIQ010000055.1:0-13511 GCF_036279695.1 Sulfuricurvum sp. | reverse complement strand
CCCTCAAATACCCCTTTGGCGTGCGGCTGATCGGAGTAGTGGGCGCTGTCGCCTGTGAGGGCGAGGATCGCGCGGACATTCGACTCGTTGGCACCGAGGAGATCGGATTGCAGTGCGATACGGTTACGGTCGCGCATACTCATCGTTGCCAGTGTCGGGAGTCCGAAACGATCTTGGAGCTTCATTGCGGCGAAGAGGGCGTTGTATTTGAGTTTGGCGAGGGGGTTGTCGGTGGTGCTGAATCCATCGACGAGTTTATCCAAACCTAATGCAGCGATTTTTTCAATCGTCGGCTCAAATTGGGCTGAACGAGACGGGGTTGTCTCTAATGTTATATAAGTGCTGTTGCGTAGTTTATCGATAAAGGTTTCGAACAAAAGGTGCCTTTGGATATAATTGCGTCATTATAACAAAATGTGGGAAATCTATTTTGATAAAATTAGCGGTATTTGATTTTGATTCGACATTGATGGATGGTGAAACCATCGATTTTTTTGCCGAAGCGCTCGGAATCGGTGAGCAGGTAAGTGCGATCACCGAGCGAGCGATGAACGGAGAACTCGATTTTTTCGAGTCTCTGCAACAGCGTGTAGGGCTTTTAAAAGGGTTAGAGTTTGGTTTGGTTGAAGAGATCTGCCAAAACTTGCCGTATATGAACGGTGCGGTAGAGACGATCGCGGCACTGAAAGAGCGCGGTATCAAAGTGGTTTGTTTCAGCGGCGGGTTTCGAACGGCAACCTCGTATGCCAAAAATATCCTCGGATACGATGCCGATTTTTCCAATGTTTTGCACGCAAAAGAGGGAAAACTCACGGGGCTCGTCGGCGGCGATATGATGTTCGATTTTTCCAAAGGGGATATGCTGCAACGTCTGCAAGGTCTTTTCGGTGTTACCGAAGAGGAGACGATGGTCGTGGGTGATGGCGCGAACGATCGATCGATGTTTGCCCATGCCGGAACACGCGTCGCATTTTGCGCCAAAGAGATCCTCAAAAAAGAGGCGAATGTTATCGTCGATACAAAAGACCTCACACAGATTATTACAAAGGTATTTCCATGTTAGAAAATTCATTGTGGCTTCGCTACAACCCTGATAAAACGATCCGCGAAGTATTGGCACGTCTGTATGAATGCAGTGCGGTAGAGATCGGAAATGATGAACGGGCCTTGTACGCCTCTCTCAAACGTCATTTGACAAAAAAAGAGTTTCGGATGGTGATGATGAACGAAGCGGGACTATCACCCCAAGAAATCGGTGCGGAAGTAGGGCTTGAGGGTGAAGAACTCACCAAAGCACAATACAAAGCGTACCGTAAAATTCGTCAGGATAAAATCCGTTTGGAAGTTCGTGCGGGTCAAGAAAAAGAAGTCATCGACCCTGAGATTGATGCTGAATAAAGTGTGATAATTTGATACATTTTTGATAAAATTGTTTCAAAAAACGCCATATTAACATTCAGTTAAAGCTCCATTTATCCTTTATCCGATATTATATTAATCGTATCAAGACACTTTCACCTTTTTTTCGGAAACGCTAAAGGTGTCTTTA
This sequence comes from Sulfuricurvum sp., assembly GCF_036279695.1. GTDB lineage: Bacteria > Campylobacterota > Campylobacteria > Campylobacterales > Sulfurimonadaceae > Sulfuricurvum. The sequence goes on along the minus strand of NZ_DASUIQ010000055.1, from coordinate 11,962 downwards.
AATTATTCAAGGAGAACGATATGAAAAAGTCAACATCACTTTTTCTTGCGGCAGTAGTTGCTGTTGGAATGATGAGCACAACTGTATCTGCTGATGACAAAAAAGGTCAAAAAGCGTATTTGAAAACATGTAAAAACTGCCATGGTAACGGTACCAAAGGTGCAGCGATGCATACACAAGACGAGTGGGATGATCTTTTCGCAAACGGCGGAGAGAAAATCATTAAAGCTCACGCAAAAGACAAATCAGCTGCATACTTTAACGGTGAAGCTTTTAAAAACCAAGCACAAGACCTACGTGATTTCTTATTTATGTACGGTTCAGATTCCGGAAACGTCCCTTCTTGCGGTTGATTCCCTCATTGCCCCATTAGGGGCGATCTCTTCTTTTCTCCCTCTTACCTTTAGAATTACATTAAATCATCAGACCAGTTAAATTTTTAAACCCTTCGTGCATCCATTAGGCTACAATAGAGCCTGAATTAAAGGGATAGACATGAAAATAGCAATATGCGGAATGAGCGGGTTTGTCGGAAGTGCGTTGAAATCTTTTTATGAAAAGAGAGGTGATGAGGTCATTGCTTTGAGTATCCGAAGCGGCAGTTCGGTAGAAAATATTGTGCAAAAACTCGAAGGGATCGATGTCCTTATCAACCTTGCGGGGGCAAATATTTTGGGGCGTTGGAGCGAAACGTATAAAGCGCTTTTACGTCAAAGCCGCCTAGAGACAACCGATATACTCATCAAAGCGCTCTCATCGTGTGAGAATCCTCCCCATACTTTATTGAACGCCTCAGCAGTGGGCGTATACGATGCGGATCATCAGCATGATGAGTTCTCCACCCATTACGGAGATGACTTTTTGAGTCGATTGGTTCAAGATTGGGAACGTGCCGCTTTTCGCGCCCAATCTGAACTGACACGGGTGTGTGCGATGCGATTTGGTGTTGTGTACGCCAACGGAGGCGGGGCTATGGCAAAAATGCTCCCTCCGTTTAAAATGGGGCTTGGGGGAAAAATGGGTGACGGCTTTCAGATGATTTCATGGATTCATCTGGATGATTTGGTTCGAGCCACGGCTTTTTTAATCGATCATCATGAGATAAAAGGGGTAGTCAATCTCACCTCCCCTGAGCCGATCAGTAATCTCGAACAGACCAAGGCGATGGGTCGGATATTGAATCGACCCACCTTTTTCGATCTTCCAGCATGGGTGGTAAAACTCGTTTTCGGTGAAGGCTCTATCGTGATGCTCGATTCCAAAGAGGTTTACCCGAGGGTTCTCCAAGAAAACGGATTCGAATTTCGTTACCCTACATTTGACAGTGCGATGGAAGAAATTGCTCACGTGCAAGGCTAAGCAGCTCTTCATCGAGTTTGTAAGGGTTTAGGGCGACTTCATCGATTGTTTTAAAGTTGAAGTGGCTTTTGTTGTAGCAGATGATAGAGTGATTTCTCCCCTCTAAGAGTGCATCGATCGCATAGGTGACAAACTTATAAGCCATCAGCCGATCATACACGCTCGGATTTCCTCCTCTTTGTATATGCCCTAAAACGGTGACGCGTGATTCAAATCCCAGCTCTTTTTCAAACCACTCGGATACTTCGGCGCTGTTGAGTGCTTCGGAAACAACGGCGATAAAATAGTCGCGCCCTTTTGCTACTTGAGATTTAAAGCACCCCGTATATTCATGGATGTCGATCGGGATTTCGGGGATGAGACACATCTCCGCACCCGAGGTGATCGCAGAGATAAGGGCGAGATAGCCGCAGTCACGCCCCATCGTCTCAATAACGAATGCGCGGTGAAATGAAGAGGCGGTGTCCCGTATCTGATCGATGGCATCTTTGATTACCCCCAGTGCCGTATCGACCCCAAGACAATAATCGGTGCCGTTGATGTCGTTGTCGATCGTTGAGGGTATGCCGCAAAATGCGATCCCGCTCTCATGGTAAAACCGCTCCATCCCCCTAAAACTACCGTCTCCCCCTAAAACAATCAGTTTATCGATCCCGTGGGATCGGAGGTTTTCAGCGGCTATGGCACGGAAAGACGCCTCTTTGAATCGCATAGACCTGGCCGAGCCGATTTTGGTTCCGCCTCGGGTGATAATCCCGGCTACATCGCGGTAATCGGCAGGGGTGATGAGGTTGTCGATCAGCCCCTCATAGCCGTTTCGGACAAAATAGGGTTGTAGCCCTTTAGCAAAAGCGTATTCCACAAAACGTTTGAGGGCGGGGTTCATCCCCGATACATCCCCTCCTGAACAGAGGATGGCAATCTTTGAGTTCATTTTGTCTCCTTGGTTAGGGTTTTGAGCCACTCAATCGATTGGTGATTGAGTTCACTTTGTACATGTTTGAGGGCTTCGACACCGCCTAAGGCATCCATGGAGGGGGCGGGAGCCGTGATGACAAAGCGTTTGGATGCGATAGAGACTTTGGAGTGAGCGTCGATAAGACGGTAGGTAATATCAATATACCCCTCACTGCTCCCTTTGCTAAATCGGTGATAGAAAGCATCCAAATCCGATTCGAGAACCCAATCGCTTTGAGCCAATGAGGAGGCGGGTGAGAGGGATACGAACAGAGCGTTTTCGTTAAGAGACTGCATAAGAGATCGCTGCATCAAAGTCGCCGGTGCATCGCTCCATCGGCTGTAGAGATACGAGCCTGTTTCTCCGTTTTCACGAAGATAAATCAAATTTTTACCGCAGAGGGAGGGGATCGCTTTTGCGGATGCGACAGTGAGGGTTTTTGAAAATAGAGGTGTTTTTTGTGATGTGGGTGCTTGAGGGGTAAAGAGGGTGTACTCATTGACTGACGGGCTGGTGGTAGAACATCCGCTCAGCAACAGTAGGATGAGGATGTAAAAGCTAACGTGACGCATATATTATTCTCCCGGTCCCGGTTTAGGGGTTGATTTTTTAAACAGCAGATCGGAGGGGCTCTCCCGTAAGGAGTGCAGAGTCATCTCCATCTCATTCGTGAGGGTACGTGTCTGCTCCAATAGGGTACTGAGCTCTCCGCTTGCCGGAGCGGCGATGGCACGTACATCGTAATCGCCTCGATCGACACTCGCTTCGAGTTTTTTGATAAGGGCATGGCTTGCTTTGGAGGTTGCTTCAAGCGATTGGAGCGTTGTCGCCATTTTGGTTTGGACGAGTGTGTTGAAATTGCCGGAGGCGGTTTTGACACTTCCCGCGGCTTCTTTCATTGCGCTGAGCGAGTCGGTGGCGTTGTGCTCTAATGAGACGCTTTGTGCCAATAGAGTTTTGATCTCCCCTTGATAGCCGTCGATTTGCGCGGTAAGCGAGCGTAAATGTTCCAACGATTGAGCCACATTTTCGACGTTTTTATCGCTAAAGAGGCGATCGGCATGATCGAGCGTTCTGGAGAGTTTTGAGGCGACGTTGCTGAGAGATTCATCGAGACGGGTAATCAGCGAGGGGCTGGAGGGGATCGTCGCAATAGTGTTGCTTCCGCTTGAGAGGAGCGGTGCGGTTCGGGAACCTCCGGCGATTTCGATAAAGGCGAGCCCTGTGATACCGTAAAATTTGAGAATAGCGTTAGAGTCGGTTTTGATTGGGGTATCTTTTTGGATTTTCAGGATGAGTTCTACCTCTTCGCTGTTGCGAGGATTGATCTGCATCGATTCGACTTTTCCGACATCCACGCCGTGAAATTTAACGGCGGCTTCAGGGGCGAGCCCTGATACCGATTCGGTGATATAGACTTTATATCGGCGGTACTGCGCTTCGTCTTGGTTGTATTTGCCAAGCCAAAAAGCGAAACTGACGAGGGAGAGGGTCAAGAGGATGATAAATATCCCGATAGCAGTATAGTTAACGCGTGATTCCATACGATCCCTTTTGAAAGAAATAATCGACAATCGGATGATCGACTCTCAAAACCTCAGTAAGATTCCCCTCCGCGATCACTCTTTTTTCACCCAATAATGTGAATCGATCCACTATATGATGAATTGTATCCAAATCGTGGGTCACCATAACGACACTTAGTCCCAAGAGATCGCGAAGCTGTAAAATCAGCTCATCAAACTGGCGGGAGCTGAGCGGATCAAGTCCCGAAGTGGGTTCATCCAAAAAGAGGAGTTTCGGGTCAAGTGCGAGGGCACGGGCAAGGGCGGCACGCTTGATCATCCCGCCGCTGAGTTCGCTTGGGTAGAGATACTGGGCGTGAGGAGGAAGCCCGACGAGATTGATTTTAAGTTGAATCAACTCATTTGAAAGGGCAGGGGAGAGATCGGTGTACTCTTTGTACAGCAGTGCAATATTTTCTCCGACGGTGAGGGAGGAGTAGAGTGCACCCGATTGAAACAATACCCCCCATGAGCGGCGTAACTCCATCGCCTCCATCGGGGTGAGGGAAGAGAGATCATGACCCAAAACTCGGATCGTTCCGCTCTGAGGACGTTCTAGGAGGATCATCTCTCGCATCAGAGTCGATTTTCCCGATCCGCTTCCCCCTAATAGTGCGTAGATCTCATGTTCTCTCACACTGCAACTGACATGATCGTGGATCAGATTCTCTCCAAAGCTGGTAATCACATCACTGACTTCGATAATAGTTCGATTCATAATTTCAGCTCCGTCAAGAGTACGGAAAAAATCGCATCACAGGCAATAACGAGAAAAATAGCGTTCACGACACTTTTGGTAGTGTATTGTCCGATACTCTCCGTATTCATGGAGACTTGAAAACCTCGATAGGTACTCACAAATGCGATCAAAAAGGCGAAAAAAGGCCCCTTTAGTATCCCGATGAGGTAGTGTTTGAGTGCCAATGCCCCCTGTAAGCGGTGGATAAATTCGGTAAAACTCAGATGTGATTGGGTTGCGGCAATCACCATTCCGCCGAATATCCCCACCATATCGGCGAAGAAAATCAGCAGAGGCATGACGATCATAAGTGCGATAACACGCGGCCACACCAAAAAAGTAAACGGATCAAACCCCATGGTTTTCATCGCATCGATCTCTTGGGTCATTTTCATCGCGCCGATTTGGGCGGTGAATGCCGAACCGCTCCGTCCTGCAACGACGATGGCGGTAATGAGGGGTGCGAGTTCACGGGTGAGAGAAATTCCGATAGTATCGACGATAAAAATATCGGCGCCGAATTTTTGGAGCTGAACGATGCTTTGATAGGCGATGACCACCCCGATCAAAAAGGCACTGATGGCGATGATCGGGAGGGCGCGCGCCCCCGTTTCCAAAATATGAGCGCCGATGGAGCGATAGCGGATCAAATGAGGGTGGCGCAGTGTGAAGAGGAGTAAAACGAAGGCTTCGCCCAAAAAAGCCAAAAAGGCTGAGATTCCCAAAAGGTTCAGATGTGCTTGGTGCCCGAGTTTATAGAGCCATGAAGGAGTGGGCGGAGGGAGCGCTTCTTGAAACGGTTTCTCGTAAAGGAGACGGTAAAGATGAGAGTGATAGGCGTGATTGGTGATGGTGGTAGAAACGAACCCTTGTTGTTCAAACTTTCGATTCATCAGATGGTAGAGGGCTACTCCGGCTGAATCAACGTCCGATATTGCCTCCATATCCCAAAGTACATTCGATTGGAGCTGAATCATTTCGAGTTGGTGCGTAACATTGTTGAGATATTGGATAGTCCACGAGCCACTGCATATGATCCGCGTTTGATCGGTATCGGTAATGAGTTGGAGCGATGCGGGTAGTACACTTTGCATCTTTTATTATAACGCATTTTGTGATTGAGCGAGACTTTTTTTAGGTGGTATGAAGTTTGCTTTTTTCTCTTACTGTAATAACAAACATTTTTTAAGGAATTCATTATGCTCAAACGTATCACTACCCTTATGCTCGGACTTTCGGTCTCTCTTTTCGCCCAAATCGATAAACAAGAATTGAACAATATGAAAGTCGAAGCGCTGTTGGTCAAGGATATGACTTCGAAGCAGATGCTTTATTCCAAAGCACCCTCCAAAGAGCTTCATCCGGCAAGTTTGACCAAAGTGATGACCGTATTGCTCGCTATCGAACATGGCAATCTGAATCAATCGGTTACGATCACACGGGAGATGACTAAGGTTGAACCGACGATCGCTGGGTATAGACGGGGAGATGTAATCGTATTGGAAGATTTGATCAAAGCGGCGATGATCAAATCGGATAACGATGCCGCCAAAGCGATAGCGATCAGCGTCGGAGGGAGCGAAGAGCATTTTATCGAGATGATGAACGCCAAAGCGAAAAAAATAGGGATGCATCACACCCATTTTATGAACCCGTGCGGGTATGATGACAAAAACCACTATTCGACTCCGGCAGACCTTTTAAAACTGACCGAATATGCGATTAAAAACAAAAAATTCAACGATATTAGCCGTCTAAACGAATATACCTATTACTCTCTCGATAAACACCGAAAATTTGTTGCGTATACCCACAACCGACTTTTGAACCGCTACCAATATGCCGTCGGGGTCAAAACGGGCTATACCGCCAAAGCGGGACCCTGCCTGATCGCACGAGCCAAAAAAGACGGTCGTGATTGCGTTATCGTGATGATGAATGCCAAAGGGGATCGTTGGAAGACGGCAAAAAATATCTTCGAGCAGGTTTTAAGCAGTTAAATACTTTTACTTCCCGTCATTCCCGACTTGATCGGGAATCCAGCTTTTTAAAAAATACTCATAACTCTCTTTTTTCTCCTCGAACGTCATTGCCGCATGAGCGGGCGACGTGGAGGGGAGAAGTACTTTTTCTACTTTCAAATCTTTAAAAGTTTTCATAAACAGATCATGGCTTTTTTTCCCTGTAAAGGCGATGACTTGAATATTGGGATACTCACGTAACAGTTTTTCAAAATCATTAGGGATGCAGTTTTTAAGATTTGTATCGCTCGAATTGCTCCGCTCACATGAACCGATCACATCCCACAATCCGATCTTCTTTTCCAGACAAAATGCTTTTTTCGCCTCATTGGTTTCCAAATGTACATCAAAAATTGCTTCGAGTATCGGCCAAAATGCGTTGCGCGGATGGGCATAGTAAAAAGCCTGCTCGAACGACGCGATACTGGGAAAACTGCCCAAAAAGAGGACACGGGTATTTTGGTCGAGGATGGGAGGAAAAGGGTGAATAAAAGATTGCATGCTGAAACTTTACCTTACCTTAAAGCAGTTTTTGCTAAAATCCCGCCATTAATTTATGGGCATACGACCCAATCAAAGGAACTGCATGAAGCGTGCATTGCTCAGTGTCAGCGATAAAAGCAACATCGTTGAATTTGCCAAATCTCTTATCGGTTTGGACTATCAAATCATCTCTACGGGCGGAACGTACAAAATGCTCAAAGATGCGGGTGTAAGTGCCATCGAAATCGATGAGGTGACCAAATTCCCTGAGTGTTTCGAAGGGCGTGTTAAAACCTTAAACCCGTACATCCACGGCGGTATCTTGCACCGACGTGACAAACAATCACACCTCGATCAAGCGGTCGAACTCGGCGTTGAAGCGATCGATTTGGTGTGTGTCAACCTCTATCCGTTCAAAGCGACGATTGAGAAAACCGACGATTTCGAAGAGATCATCGAAAATATCGACATCGGCGGTCCTGCAATGGTGCGTTCTGCGGCGAAAAATTTCGACAGTGTTATCATCCTTACCGATCCTAGCGATTATTCACTTGTTCTTAATGCGATTTCAAACGGTGAAAATACAGTTGAGTTCCGTCGTGATTTGATGATCAAAGCGTACGAGCACACTGCGGCGTATGATTCTATGATCGCCAACTACATGAACAAACGTTTTAACAACGGCATGGGCTCTAAACAGTTCATCGTCGGGAACAAAGTGATGGATACCCGTTACGGCGAAAACCCGCACCAAAAAGGCGGTTTGTACGAGTTTGATACGTTCTTCTCACAAAACTTCAAAACCCTCAAAGGGGAAGCGAGCTTTAACAACCTCACCGACATCAGCGGTGCGGTGAAAATTGCGGCGGCGTTCGGGGATGAAAATGCGATCTGTATCGTCAAACACGGTAACCCGTGCGGCTTTGCGATCCGTGAAAACCTCCTCGATGCATACACCGAAGCGCTCAAATGCGATCCGATCTCCGCATTCGGCGGTGTCGTTGCGGTGAACGGTGTTGTCACCAAAGCGTTGGCGGAAAAAATGAACGAGATGTTCCTCGAAGTGATTATCGCAGGACGTATCGACGATGAAGCACGTGCGGTATTCGAGCCGAAAAAACGTCTCAAACTCTTCGAATACGGCAGTGATCGTATTACCCTTAGCAACGACGCAATCGATTTCAAACACATCGACGGCGGGTTTGTATTCCAAGATGCCGATCGTGTAACGGTTGAAGAGATCAAAAACGCGAAACTCGTTACCAAACACGTGGCGGATGAAGCGGCGATGAAAGATGCGGAGATCGCCTACAAAGTAGCGTCATTGACCAAATCAAACTGTGTCGTTTATGTCAAAGACGCGGCGATGGTCGCCGTCGGTATGGGGATGACCTCACGTGTCGATGCGGCACGCTGTGCATTGCGCAAAGCCGAAGAGATGGGTCTGGATGTGAGCGGTTCAGCTCTTGCTTCCGAAGCGTTCTTTCCGTTCCGCGACTCTATCGATGCGGCGGCGGGTGCGGGGGTTAAAACGGTTATCCAACCGGGTGGTTCGGTACGTGATGAAGAGGTCATCGCGGCAGCGGATGAGCACGGTATGGCGCTTTATTTCACAGGTGTTCGCCACTTCCTCCACTAAGAATGATTGCGCCGCTATGGCGCAACTTTGTATCCTCTCTAAAACCCCTGTCTGCGAACTCTCCTTTTTAACCTTGATTGACATTGACTCAAACTTAGTGCTATAATTTTTAGTAAATAATTAACCATGATTTTAATAGGATACCATTATGTCTAAAAGTCTATACACTACCCTCGAAGTTTCTCCCGGTGCGAGTGAAGCCGAGATCAAAAAAGCGTACCGAAAACTCGCCCGTCAGTATCATCCCGATGTAAATAAAGATCCCAAAGCGGAAGAGAAATTCAAAGAGATCAATGCCGCGTATGAAGTATTGAGCGATAAAGATAAAAAAGCGAAATACGATCAGTACGGCGATTCGATGTTCGGCGGTCAGAATTTCCACGATTTTGCTCGCGGTCAAGGGGGCAATGTCGATTTGGATGAAATCTTACGCAGTATGTTCGGTGGCGGCGGAGCCGGTGGATTCGGAGGGGGCGGTTTCGGCGGCTTCGGCGGCGGTGGATTTGGTGGGGGCGGCTTCGGTGGAGGAATGAACCTCGACATCGATGCCAATGTCACCGTTCCCTTTGCCGTAGCGGTTCTCGGCGGTAAGCACTCGATCAGCCTCTCGGGAGAGAGTTTTGACATCAAAATCCCCGCCGGAATCAAAAGCGGCGAAAAGCTTCGTGTTCGCGGAAAAGGGAAAAAACATGGATCGCAGGTCGGTGATTTGTACCTTCGGATCGATGTCGCCGCCAATCCTGAGTATGAGCGTGAAGGGGATAATCTCGTCAAAACCTTCAACGTTCCTCTCTATGCGGCACTCTTTGGGGGCAAAGTAGCGATTCAGACGTTGGAAAAAGAGGTGACCCTAAAGGTGCCTGAAAACACCAAAAACGGACAGCGTTTTCGTCTCAAAGAGATGGGGGTATTGAACCGTCAAAGCAATGTTCGCGGCGATTTGTATCTCAAAGCAAATATTGTTTTACCACCTGTCGATAAAATCGATCCGGATTTGGTCGAAGCGATGAAAAAAACACTGCCTCAGGAGTAGAAGATGCACCATTTTGACGAACCGGTTTACATGATCAGCATCGTAGCGAAGATTTTGGATATTCATCCGCAGACCCTTCGTCAATATGAACGGGAAAATCTGATCGCCCCTTCGCGTTCGGACGGGCGGATCCGTCTTTATTCTCAGCGTGACATCGAAAAGATTAAAATGATCCTCCGTCTGACTCGCGAAGTGGGGGTAAATCTTGCCGGTGTCGATGTGGTGATCCGTCTCAAAGATAAGATGGAGGCAATGGAGCAAGAGATGATGGAACTTCGTGCTGAAATCGCACGTATGCGAAGCTCCAGCGGTGTTCCCCCTGAAAAATCACTCGTGACCAAACGGAGTATCTACGAAATGGTCATTTTCGATGACGACATCCTCAAATAATGGCAACGAGTCCGATCATTCATGAGAGTTGGAAAGCGGCATTAAGTGCCGAGTTCGCCCACCCTTACATGGACGAGCTCAAAGCCTTTTTGGTCGAAGAGAAAAAGAACTATACTATTTTTCCGCACGGTAGCAATATTTTCAATGCGTTTAACTCCACCCCCTTCGAGAGTGTCAAAGCGGTGATTTTAGGGCAAGACCCTTATCACGGAACAGGGCAGGCTCATGGGCTGTCGTTCTCGGTTCAGCAGGGTGTACCACTTCCTCCGTCTCTCCAAAACATCTTTAAAGAGCTGGTGAGCGACATCGGATGTAAGTATCCCAAAAGCGGTGATCTGAGCCATTGGGCGAGTGAGGGGGTATTGCTTCTCAACACTCTCCTCACTGTCCGTTCGGGCGAACCGTTTTCCCATAAAGAGCGGGGGTGGGAGCGGTTCACCGATCAGGTGATTAGAGCGTTGAGCGCACAGCGCGAACATATAGTTTTTATCCTCTGGGGGGCACCTGCGGGGAAAAAGGCTTCTTTGATCGACGCCAAAAAACATCTGATCCTAACCGCTCCCCATCCTTCCCCTCTCTCATCGTATCGGGGATTCTTCGGATCGAAGCCTTTCAGCCAAACCAATGCGTATCTCAAATCGATGCAGATAGCTCCAATCGAGTGGTCGCTTTGAGCTTTTGAAGCTCTTTTTTTTGTTTTTGTAAAAGCTCTTTTGCCTCGGATGAAGGAAAATCGAGATTGATTTTTTTGAGCAGATCGATTTGGTTGACGGTGTCTTGAATCGCCCCTAATGCATTTTGGAGCTGTTTGCAATGGGTAATGACCTCGCTGCAATGATGCAAATCGGAAATCTCTAAAAACTCAAAACCATACCGTGCATCTTTGAACTCTATTCGGAGACGATGAAGTTTTTTTGAATCGGCATCACTTTCCAATGCTAAATAGGAATCCAAACAATGCTGGTAGTGGGTAAGTACTTTTTGTATCAGTATTTCAGGGATAAAATCAGGATTGTTTTGCGTTAGGAGGCTGGAATATTCCTCTATCACTAAAAGGGTCTTATCCGGATATTGAGAGCTAAAAAGAGCGGTAACATTTTGTTTCCGAAGTTTAGTGAGATGTTTAAATAGTTTTGGATATTTGGATCGTTTCAGCGAACTGATAAGGACATCGAGTTCTCGAATGGGATTAGTCTCTTGCATGGCAAGTTTCAGTATTTTAGGAAATGGGAGTGATTTACCTAAAAAAAGTTTAACGAGTGAACGGATACGGCGTATAGTAACTCGGAACTCATGGATTTGCTCTTCTTTTCTATTGTGTTGGAGAGTATGGAGAAGTACCCGTCCATGATAGAGCTGATAGAGTAAATATTGGGTTAGTTTATTTGGTTCCATAAGACTATTATAGCCACAATATATTAGATTCGAAATAGGGCAAAAATCGGTAAGTGATCGGAATATCCCTCACCTAAATGGTGTTTGGGGTAGTTCCGGCTTTGTTGCCATCGATACACTTTTCCTTTATAAAAGAGAAAATCACTGTCATACCGCCCAAAACTCCCCTGCACGTATTCTATTCCCGTCCCATCCGCTAAGGAGTGAGGGATGATGATATTATCCAGCCCTTCCCCTTTGCCTCTAAACTGATGGCTCCACCGCTTTTCACTACTTAGCTCATACCAAAGATTATAGAGAACATCGCTATTGTTTTGCACAGATGCATAGGTGATCGGATTGTTGTTCTCATCGACGGTTCGGAGGATATGGTTGATCCC
>NZ_DASUIQ010000054.1:0-4174 GCF_036279695.1 Sulfuricurvum sp. | reverse complement strand
CGCTTATCTTCTTTATGCAAAATCTCATACGGAAGCGTTTTAACCCCGAGTGACGCGGCAAGCCATTTGGTATAGTGTTTATCAAAACTGAGCATCGATGCCTCTTTGCGAGGACCGATGAACGGGATATGGAAAAAGTCCATGAGAGAGGCGATAGAGCCGTCTTCACCGTCTCCGCCGTGGATCAGATTCAGAATCGGCATCTCGTGTTTTTTAGCGCCGAATAACCCCTTTTGCTCAAAGCCGCCGTTGGTGAGGAAAATTTGGGGCATTTTACGATGCTCACCGCGGGAGAAGGTGACCGCTTTCATCTTCGCACCGTCAATGAGATAAAATTTATGATCTTGATCGCAAAAAATAAAACTGAGTTCAAATTTTGATTCCAGTTTTCCTTTGACGGTAATCGCACTTACGATGCTGATTTCGTGTTCATAACTGGCTCCGCCGAATAAAATAGCTAATTTCAATGAGTATCCTTTTAGAGTTTTTGTAATTGTTTCAATGCATCTTTCACCAATGCAGCCGTATCGGTCGCACTCGATGCGCTAAGGGCTTTGGCGATCTGCTCTTTTTTAAATCCGAGCGATTCGAGTGCCATAGATGCCTCGGTCGTAGCCGTCGTAGCCGTCGCTCCGGAACCTAAGAGGAGGGCATCAAATCCGGCCAGTTCGACCATTATTCGTGCCGCACTTTTTGGTCCGATCCCCGGAACTTTTTTGAGCGCATTGACATCTTTAGATGAAATAATACCCGCAAACTGCTCCGGCGTAAAGGTGCTACAGATTGCAATAGCCACTTTAGGTCCGATTCCGTTGATTTTGAGCATCCCTTCAAAGAGAATTTTTTCGCTTTTTTGGGCAAATCCGTAGAGTTGCTGTGCATCTTCTCGAATAACATGATGGATATGCAACCGTGTTTTTTCCGAGCCTATAGAACTGTAGGTGTGGAGCGAAACGAATACCTCATAAATCACACCGTTGACGTTTATATGAACCGATGTCGGCTCCTTGAACTCTATAATCCCCTCTAATCCAATAATCATTGCGCTAATACCTTAATCGAAAATTCACCATTCTCATCTTCATACAACCCCAAAATCTTCTCCTCCGAATTCTCTGAGGGAATATAAAAAACTTCCATCTGCGGATTGATCAATTTAAAAACGATCTCATTATGATTGTGCCACCGATCGTGATTGATGATACGGGCGTCAAAAATCTCCGCTTGCAGTGCCGTATGTTTTTCGGTCAACCATGCATATTGATCTTCTTTGCTTTTTAGTTCGTTACGAAGTGCTTCCAATTTCTCTTTGAACTGCAGATGTTGTTGATATTTTTGGACAAATGCAGATGGCATTTTAATCCCCTCAGCTTTATAATGGGCAAGTTTTCGTTTTAAATCGTCCATAACAGGAGTGTTTTCTTTCCACGTTTGCTCATACCCCTCAAGCTCTTTTTTGATGGATCGGATCGAATTGGTTATTTGCGCTATTTGATCGGAATGTTCATGGATGTCTGCATCCGATTCACTGACCATCGGATCGATCATAAACTGATTCTCGCCCCCTTGAATCTTTTTGACCTCGATCAAACGCGAAGCGCTCATTTTGACATGAGAGCCCAAAATTTCGATCACAATCTCACGCGCCCGAATTTTCCCCCCTGTCGCTTGAGAGACGGTTACCCTGTCCGCTTCGACAGTACCGTGCTCCAACCGAGTGATATGTACCTCTTTACCGTACGCCGTCCCTTTGAGAATATTGATCGAGAGTTCATCGGCTCGTATGATTGCACTTTGGTGTACTTGACCGTCTACGGTTGCTTTTTTGGCGGTTACTTTCGCATTGGGTCCCACATTCCCCTCAATGTTGATCGCATTGACGGTAACCTCCATCCCCTGTCCTATCGCATCCTTCATCGAGTCTTTCTCTTTGACGTTGATACATACATCGGCATCGAGTTGAGTGTCTATCGAACCCGTCGTTTTGAAACTGATCTCGCTCACTTCCACTTCACTGTGAATATCGTATGTGCCCCCTTCTAAAGTGACATATCCCCCTGAAGCCGCACGGTACTCAATACTCGTCGGAGTATCAATAACCGTGATTTTTTCGCCCGTGTTAAAGGTCGGTTCAAATTTGACAATCGGTTCTTTCGGGAGGATGAACTCTCCACGGCAATTTCGACCGTTTTCCCCTTTGCGCGGTTTGATATATTCCATGAGGAGCTCGTCTTTGACCGCACTCATCAGGTATCCGCGTTTGGCATAATCAACCCTGCCGTGTTCGTCCATATTTTGACGCTTCGTCTCATAATGGAGGATCAATTTATCATTCACCGTCTCGATCGGTTCATACGCTTGCGCAATCAGATAGCGCTCTTGCGCGGCAAAGCGATAAATACCCTCAACATGGATTTTAGCCAACAGCTCCGCGAGGTTGGGAAGCATGATCGAGTCGAACAACCCTATCATCACATTCGCACGAAGCTTTTTTTTGTTGATCGCATAGATAAAATCATCTGAAAAGGTCGGATAATACTGAGCCACACTCCCCGCTTTGATCGTCAAATAGATTTTACACAGAGAGGTATTTCCCCCTATCGACATATCGATCGAATCAAGAGGATTCGGTTCGGTGATAGAAAAAATTTCGATTTCATAGACTTGTTTGAGTTCAAATTTGGGATTTAGATACATATCCTCTTTGAGGTCGGCAATCTGTTCGGGGGTAAGTTCCACCCAATCTTCCGCTGCACCTTCGACGGCGGCTTTGGTAAAGGTTTCCGTCCCAAGCAGATGAAAATCGAGAGAGTGAACGGGGACTTTGTAGTTGATGGAAGCTTGCAAAAGTTCTTTGGCGACATTCGACGTGCGTACGATCATCGGATTGATACGTGTTACGATTTCTACGGATTCAGCCTCTTTGGTAAACAGCCCCATCGTTAGTTCCTTTATAATTGCCCCTATTTTAATCACATATCGGTTAAAATCGCGTAAAATTTATTTTAAAGCTACATTTCAAGTAAAATGATGAAAACAAATTGGAAAAAATTACTATTGACTACGGTCTTATTCGGGGCTTCTGCGTATTTTCTCTATAGCGGGTTTAGTATCCTGTTTAAGTGAGTGGATGGATGGATAATTTACATTTACAGCTAAATGATGATTTATATAAAAATATAGCTACTCAAACAAAAATTTCAGTATCAACCGAAGAAGCAAAACAAAAAGTGACCAACGCCGTAGAACGCTACAGAGATGGAACAGGTACATACACAACGCTAAATCCTAAGCACGTAGAAGAAATGAATAAATATATCGAGAGTATTTAAATTCACTATCAGCTCAGTTCCCGTTCGCCCTGAGCCTGTCGAAGGGTAGAAGTTCATGGTTCGACAAAACAAGGGTACCGCTCGCGAAGCGATGTTTCCTTGAGCTCACCACGAACGGGGAAATATTAAAGTAGCCTGTCCCATTTTCTTTAAGGGGATTTATATCGTAGTCAGGATCATGAGGAACATCAGATTCTAATACAACCTGATGTTGTGTCATAAACTTGAGGGTGTCTTGAAAAACATCGTCACGAGATTCAGTTGTGATTTGTTTTCGGGATCGGTGTTGAGCTTTATAAACTCGACGCATCATCCACCAAAACCTTAATGCTTTAACCATCTAAAAACTCAATTTTTTGAGCTAAAATCTAAAAAATCTATCACTATCGGATAATGTCAAAACAGTGGATTCATGAACAATGTCTTGTAAAGTTGAAACCTTACTATGTAAAACAGGAATAATTAATTGTCCTTGAATACTATTGGAAACTTCAAATAGGACTTTCAATTGCGGTTCATCAATCAATTCAACAAGATCCTCACCAACAAACCTTGGATAAGGAAGATTGCTCTTTGCTACAAATTCAGTATACGCTAGGTCAAAGGCAGTGATATAAGCCTTTTTTTTACCACTTCCCGAATTTGCTTTATTATTAATAACAAACGGTTCAGATATATCTTGTCCCAAAGACAAAAATTGTTCTTCCCCATAAAGCCTGTAAGAATAATCCGAAAAATACTCATTAAAAATATTAATATTATTTTTGATTGTAGCTTCTGCCACTTGAATTCCAGTGACAATTGTTGTTAATAATGTTTCGATTTCAAGCAGTCTTTTTTCT
>NZ_DASUIQ010000053.1:0-31811 GCF_036279695.1 Sulfuricurvum sp. | reverse complement strand
TATATTCATATTACGACCCCTCTCGTAGGACCGCATGCGATGCTATCACGAAACGCTAGTGAAAATGACCGAATGTTAGCGGCAAAACTGGTGTTAGCCTATTGCAAAGCAGGATTTGAGGGGGAACAAACATTGATGTTTGACGATGTGGAACTAACGACCGTGAGCGACATGAGTCGCCACGATGCGCAAAAATACTTTATTTAGCGACTGAACAGCCGTAGCCCGCTTTTTTAACCGCGTCGCACATTGCTTCCGGTTTTGTGCCGTCTGCGGCTTTGACCTCTGCTTTACCCTCTTTGAGATAAACGCTCGACTCTTTTACCCCGCTCACTTCGTTCAATGTCCCTTTTACGTTTTTCACACACGCAGGACAGGTCATACCGCTTACATTGAGTTTAACCAACTGATCGGCACTCGAAACCGCAACCAATGCTACCAAAGAGAGAAGAACTTTTTTCATACGCGAATCCTTTAAATAATTTCATGCTATTGTTTCATAGAACTGTTAAATTTGTGTTAAGTCTTAACACTGTTGTAACAAAAATCATTTATGCTATTAATATTTACGAAAAGGTTACATTATGCACGGTATCGAATGGTGGCTCATAATATCGATCGCATTTGCGGGAAGTTTCGGTCACTGCATCGGGATGTGCGGCGGCTTTATCGTTGCGTACAGTTCTACTAAAATCGATGCTTCGATGAGTCGAAGCGCTCAGCTCGTCCGCCACAGTGCCTACAACATCGGACGGGTAAGCTCTTACGTGATGTTAGGGATGATTTTCGGCGGCATCGGCTCTTTGTTCGCCCTCAGTATGGAGATGCACGGAGCACTCTTCATCTTCGCGGGAATCATTATGATTATCACGGCGCTGGGGATGTTCGGACTTTCGAAATTGATTCATCTCCTTGAGCGGGGATTCTCTTCCAACTCTTTGTTTAAAACCCTCTTTTCACGACTCATCAAAAGCAAAAGTATCGGTAGTTTTTTCGCCCTTGGGGTGATGAACGGCTTTTTTCCCTGCGGATTTGTCTTTTTCTTTGCCGCCAAAGCGGCGGCTTCGGCTTCGATTATCAACGGGGGATTGATTATGGCAGCGTTTGGGCTCGCTACCGTTCCGACTCTGCTGGCACTAGGACAATCGGTCTCTTTTTTCAAAGAGATCGCGTTTCGTCAAACCATGAACCGTATCGCCGCATTAGCGATCCTTATTTACGGTTTGTACAGTATTTATTACGGATTGGCGTACTTCTTCGATTTACCGATCTAAAAGGCATCTTGAGCCGATTTAATCGACTTAACCGCCTCATCAAACGCATTTCTATCCAATCCAAATTTCTCGATCAATTCGAACGCTGCGGATAACCCCTCATCACTCAACCCATTTTTAAGAGTAACCGCTTTCGTAATAACCGCCAATACTTGAGCATACGGGTTTTGGGTAGAAGGGTTGGATATGTCTCTCAATGCGTCGACAAAAACAGATTCAAAGTTCCAATGTTCAAACATATCCGCCGCAATTTGATAACTGCTTAATCCGAGATATTTTTGCTCAACCTCATCTATAAAAGGGGATTGTATTATCTCGTTTGAAAAATTTTCCACATTTTTGGTTGCTATCAACTTGAGCGATGCGACAAGTTTTCCAAGCTCCATTAAAAAAGCACAACTTTGCAGCAGAGGCAATTTACTCTTGTCTACGTTTTGATACCATTCTCTCACTAACGCCGTTTGCAATGAGGAGATATGTGTCAATTCGTCAATGTTGCTGGAATAAGGGCTTAAATCAACGACCATCCCTTTTTTGATCGCGCTCGCGGCGGCGAATCCTCGAATCATCGATATTCCAAAAAGCATTATGGCCTGAGGTATAGACGAAATCTCTTTACTCATTCCATACAAAGGGGAATTTACCGACTTGAGAATATTGGCGCTAAGCATCGGATCATGTTCGATTACCCGTGAAAGATCATCTATACTTGTATCATTTTGCATACATAACTCTTGAATCTTTACCACCGAACTTGGCAAAGGCGGAAGGGTTTTGATCTCTTCAAGCATACGGGTTTAACTCCTTTGTGAATCTTATGAGGGAGTGTACTCCGACTCATTTTAAACCATGATTAGTTTGAGAGAATTAACGCTATACTAAGTGGAACATTTCTTTTAGAGGAGTCAAAATGGCGGGAGTACTGTTTTCGTTTTACAATTTTTCATCATTGATCGATCTCAATATCGGAATATCGGACCGATTGGATGAAAATCGTTCGGAGAGTTTCACCATTTTGTTTTGCGATTTCACCGGAATTTCGCAATCGATTGTGGAGACAAACCTTCAAAGCTTGCTTCGCACCTCCGATTCGATCGTCCATTGCGAGCATTACTACTTTTTTGTCATGCCGTATACGGATAAATACGGATGCGGGATTGTCAAAAAAATGATAGAGGATCTTTTTGAGCGAGCTATCCCATCGGCAGCGGTTTGCTACCCTTCAAACGGAGAAAACCCAGCGGAATTGCTCGAATCACTCCATGCAGAGGCGAAAAAGAGCCTCAAAGTCGATCTCGACTGTCTCTATAGCGCCGCGAACAAAGAGCCGTTTTAGAAGCGCTGCGGCGCGACTACCGGTTTAAAAGAGTAGTAAGGTGATCGTTTGTAATACTCGATTGCCTCTTGAACATCGCCTTTATGGGCAAGGTTGCGGTCATATAGATAGGTTACGTTCGTACATGGCTGTGTCTTGCACGGTTCACTTTTGACTTGAACGGGCGCACTAACAGTGGCAGGATGATCGGCGGCGACCGATGCATGTTCCGCAACAACCGGTTCCTCTTTTTTGACCGGTGCCGTCTCATGTGCGACGACCGCTTTCACTTCCGGTTGAGGGTTCACGGAAGGTTTTGCTTGAACCGTATGCTCTTTAGCGGCACCGCGGCTTTCACATGCCTTTGGGGTTGTCCGATCTACACTGCGGACAAAAGCATCTTTGCTGATCGCTTTTGCTTTTCCGAGATCGTGATGCGCTGCTTTGGCTGAGGGATATTTACCCACGGTAACAATATTACAAGAGCCCTCTTTTTTCTTCGTTGAGAGGAGCGCACTTTTTTGCACTTTTTTCTCAAAAGCGGGAGTGATCGAAGCCTCTTTTTGGGCACTGATCGTCTGAATCGTAAATTCCTCCGCACTCAACACTACACTGCTTACACTGAACATCATAATTAGGGCTAACTTTTTCATGTTCTCTATATCGACACCTTTTGTAAAAAACTTTACCTTTTTAATCCACATTGACATTTAAGAGCCCTAATCGTATAATGGCGCTCCAAATATCTTTTGGGCCCTTAGCTCAGCTGGGAGAGCGCGTCGCTGGCAGCGACGAGGTCAGCGGTTCGATCCCGCTAGGGTCCACCAACTCCTTTTTCTTCTCAATATTAACCTTTTCGTATCAAACACATACTATAATATCTATAACTATTTTCCAAAAGGAACCTTTATGAAATTCTCCCTTGCACTTGCTTCGTTGGTATTAAGCTCTACCTTTGCGTTCGCAGCACCCGCGACACTCGCTACCGTGAACGGAACAGCGATCACAACGAATGATGCCAATGCGTTTATGGCAAAAGCGATTCCGGGGATGAGTTTTGATAAACTCGACCCGAAAATGAAACGCCAAGTGGTCGATCAGCTCATCAACCAATCTCTCATCAAAAACCAAGTAATCAAAAGCGGTCTCCAAAATACCCCTGCATTTAAAGCTCAGTACGCCGCGATCAAAGATGATTTGGCGGTCGATATGTGGATGAAACAGCAAATGAGTAAAATCAGCGTCACCGATAAAGAGACCAAAGCATTTTACGATGCCAACAGCGATAAAATGAAACAAGGGGATAAAAAAGTCACCTATGAACAAGCCAAAAAAGAGATCGCCCAATTTATCAAATTAGAAAAATTCAAAGCTCAAATGAACAAAACAACCGATTCACTCCGCTCTGCGGCAAAAGTTGAGATCAAACTCTAATATTTGTTGATTACGTGAATTTAGCCAAAATCAGATTATGGGATGCCCTTTCAATCTCCTATGCATTCCACTTGATAGTGATTGCAATAGCATGGAGTGCATTGGTTTTACTCAATAAGAAATCGCCCGAACCCGCAAAAGTTCGCATTGCGATTTTACTGCAAACCCCGACCAATGCACCTCAGCCGCCGCAACCGCTACCGATACCAAAAGAAACCCCTCCCGCTCCTGCGGTACAGCCCAAAGCGCTTCCGACAGCGGCGCCGATTAAAACACCGCCGTTAGCGCCTAGTAAACCGACGATAACCGCAGCGCAACCGGCACCCATTGTCCCGCCTATCAACATCCCAAAAGCGGTAGAAAGCACCCCGGTAGCAGTTCCTAAAGCACCGCCACCGCCCCCGCCGAAAGTAGAAGAAAACTATGAGGATGAGAATCTGGGGAGAATCCGCTCTATCTTGGCGGAACGGCTTAAATACCCGAAAAATGCACTGCGGCTCAAACAACAAGGGGAGATCGTTGTTGCCTTTACACTGGAGCCGAATCGTGACGTGACTCAAATCACTATCATGAGAAGTTCAGGCTTTGAGATGCTCGATAGTGCGGCAAAAGAGCTGATAGAGACCTCTGCAAGCGAATTTCCAAAACCTAAAAAATCGGTACGGATCAGCGTCCCGATCTCGTATAAACTTCGCTAATTCTATCCTCTTGCGGCGAGTCCGACTGCAAGCGATTTTTCGATCTCATGCGCGTAATCGGGGTTATTGGTTCGAAGCGTTTTCTCAAAACGTAAGATCAGTTTCGAATCGGTACGCGGATGAGTACATAACGCTTCGAGCAGATGTTTGTATTTCCCTGCTGAGTGAGAATTCATCGTTCCGAAATGATCCAAGATCATCTCCACCGCATGATTAAGCTCTCGTGCACTCGATGATCTGTTTTTAATGATTTCGCTCAAAGATTCAAAGGTCTCGATAGTTGTCGGAACCGTTTGGGGTGGCGTTTTGCTTTTTCCCAACCAGACATACAATGCCACTAATGCAATAAGCAGAAACAATAGCCCCACTATCGTGAGTATTAGATTAGCTGTGATCATATAGAGTTCTCTTTGATTGATATGGGGAGTATTGTAGCGGAAAATGGTTGAAGTAGGATGACTCCCGCGATGCGGGAGAAAAAGGAGAGAATGAAATGCTAGAGGATTACCATTTAACTTCGGTAGTCATCATGTAAACGTCTTTAGTTGCACCCGTATCATTTACTTTTGCCGCAACCAACTCATCTTTTTCATCCGCAAATTTTGCTGAAGCGATGAAGCTTACATTTTTATTGTATTTATACGCTAAACCTGCGATGATTTTATCACCTTTGATTCTAGAATTTTTTGCACCATTGAATTCGCTTTCAATCTCATAATTATCATAACGTCCGATAACAGTCCAATCTTTAATCGGTCGATACTCGGCATTGACTGACCAGCCTGTGTAATCTTTCGTATCAAATGTGGTCGCAATGTCTTGCGTACGTTTGTCATCTTTTGCTGTGAAATATTGAGCCGCGATCAAAAATTCCGGTTGATTATAAACAGCATGGATGCCGTAGATGCTTCGATCGTATTCATTCGGACTTAATGTACCTTGAAGATCGGTGTCATCATCTTTATGATTTTTAGAGATCAAACCATACGTAGAAAGGTTTGCATACGTATCTTTGGTACGATCATTTTTACCCACTTTTGTACCATCTCCGAGGATATGCCCTGTCAAACGCCATTCAAGTGAAAGTTTAGAATCACTCGCTTGGTTAGCGGCGGCTTTATCGGCATGATACCCTTCACCGTTGAAAATACCGATTTCAGAACTGAACATCTCGGTTTTAGTTTGGAAGTTTACCCCAAGGTCAGCAGAGTTAACAAGGTCAACACCTGTTTCTGTTCGAGTATTTTTCTCTTCCAAGACGACCTTGTTGAATGAACGGTAATGCCATGCATTATGCTCTTCGTAATCGATCCACGGACGGTGTGAAATACCGATCTCTACACCTGTATACGGAAGAACTTTATCCAAATAAAGGTAAGCGTATTTTGTATACATATTGGCATAACCGGCACGCTTTGTCTCATCTGCACCTAGTTCTTTCGTTGTATCCATTGTTACACGGAAATAGTCTTTGTCATTAAAATACGCTTTTACTTGAAGGTAGTTACGGCGTAGTTCAAATCCACTTGAAGTTCCAGGATAAGACGATGTTTCACCCGCACCGGCATTGGTTGTCAACGTTGACGGACTAGCTGATGTCAAACCGAAATAGTGTGTACCGCTAAATTCAAGCGTTTTTGCTTTTGATTTAACGTTTACGTATTTTTTCATGTTCTCTTGGTATTCAGAACCTTTTGATTCCAAATCACGCACTTGCATATCAACATCTTTAGCGCTAATGAAGTCGCCCATCTCAACACGCCCTTCACCGGCCGTTGTATAGACTTGACCTGTTTTAGGATCACTGTAGAGAGTCAAAGCATCCGCTGATGCAACACCGCTAATCATCGCCGCAGCAAGGGCAGATAATGCAACTTTTTTCATAAGAATCACTCCTGTTTTTTAGTGATGTCATTGTAGAAAAAGTAGATTACGTCAATGTTACATTGCAAAATGATTACAATAAGGAGAATGAATAGATAATTGCGAAAAATGCTCCATCGAACGCATACGCAAGGACAATGGAACCAAACTTAAGGAATTGAAGAAGGAGAAGAAATGTTGGGTCTGGCTAGACACCTCTAAAAACACCAAAATGCTCTTAAAGGTGACTTCGTCATTGCGGACGAGATCCGCAATCTGAGATCCTGAATCGAGTTCAGGATGACAGGTTTATAGAAAACTTACTTAGTCTCAGTCCAGTATTGACGTACCATATTTGTCGTCTCAACCGGAAGAGGGATATAACCGAGTTTTTGAGCCGCAGCATCACCGTTACGGAACGAGAAGTCAAAGAATTTAATCACTTCGTTACGCGTTTCTGCTTTGTCCGCATCACGAGGCATCAAGATGAATGTCGCCGCTACGATCGGATACGCATTGTTTTGGAGAACAAGAGAGCTGTAAAAATGGTCTTTTTTCGACCATTTCGCTTGTTTGACCGCCGCTTGGAAGTTTGGCAATGTAGCACTTACCCATTTGCCTTCTGCGGTTTGTAACGTTGCGGCAGAGAGGTTATTTTTCTCTTTATACGCATTTTCAATGTATCCGATAGAGTACGGAGTTTGTTTGATAAGGTTCGTTACCCCCTCGTTCCCTTTTCCGCCGACACCGACAGCCCAACCGATCGCTTTACCGGTTCCGAATTTGCTTTTCCACATTTTTGACGCTTCACTCAAATAGTCGGTGAAAACGAACGTTGTCCCTGATCCGTCAGATCGGTGTGCAACGATAATTTTTTGAGCGGGGAGGTTGATCCCTGCATTGTCAGCCGCAATAGCCGGATCGTTCCACATCGTGATTTTTCCGGCAAAAATATCGGCTACAACGCTGTTTTTGAGTTTCAATTTTTCATCCGCAACACCCGGTATATTATGCGCTACTACGATCGATCCGATCACCGCAGGAAACTGAGTCAATTTAGCCGCGTCCAACTCTTTTGGTGTCATAGGTGCATCGGTCGCACCGAAATCAACGATACGCTCACTGATTTGTTTTACACCGCCGCCTGAACCGATTGCTTGGTAATTCACGCGTGTTTTAGTCGCTTTTTGGTAGTTATATGCCCAGTCATAATAACACGGAGCCGGGAACGTAGCACCCGCGCCGTTGATTTTATCCGCCGCGATCATTGATGTCGCTGCGATAGCAGCGATCACTAAACCTTGTGTTACTTTTTTGAACATTTGAAATCCTTTTGGAATTTTTGATGGCGGTATTGTAGAAGCCTCGGGTAACGAAATGATTACAGACCCTAAGCGTTGTTTGTAATCTCTCGGTTATAAACCATCGTTATAATCGCGCACATCATTTATATCAAAGGCGCACCAATGCTACCACGCTATGAAAACAAACTCAACGAAATCCGTTCCATGATTTCGGTGATCCTATCCCAAATCATTCAATCAAGCGAAGAGACCCTCAAAGCATTTGAAACGGGAAATACGGAACTCTACGAATCATCACGTACCTATCTCAAAAACCTCCAAGAGGGTGCTAACAAAATCGATAACGAAATCATCAAAACGTTTGCCCTGTTTGGTCCGGAGGCAGATGAGCTGCGATTGTTAGTCGCCTATCTGAAAATGACTAACGAGATCGATCGTATCGGCGACGGGCTCAAAAAATACAGCAAACGGCTTCACGATCATTGTGTCGGCGGATGCGACATGTCGGTTTTAACCAATGCCATCGTTCAATTACACAAAACGACCATCAATGCGTTACAATACATCATTGAATGTTTGAATAGTATCGAGTCGTGCGATGCCGAGGATGTATATCGCAAAGTAATGGTCGAAGAGTCTAAAAACGACGATCTTTTCTCCATTATGGAAAAAGAGTTGCTCAACTTGATTATCGATGCCAATGAGCTCGCCGTTGAATACGTCAGAGTGCTTGGGACGCTACGCAAGTTAGAGCGAATCGGGGATCGCACGGTCAACATTGCATCGCTCATGGTTTTTGCGCAAAAAGGGGGAGAGTTAAATCTCCACAGCTAAATCCATACATGTATATCTATTCAAAATCTATCCAAAAGAGGTTTGCGGTGGAAGCGCTGATACTGATTGTCGAAGATGAACAAGACATTTTGGAATTAATGGAGTACCATCTCTCCAAAGAAGGATTTGAGACCATCGGCTTTCTGAATACCAAACATGTTGTCGATGCCCTCGAGGAAGAGCAAGTGGACCTCATTTTGATGGACCGCAATCTCCCCGGTGCCGAGGGATCTGAATTTGTAGAATCTCTCCGAAAACGGGGAATTCAAACTCCCGTTATTTTCGTGAGTGCCAAACACAAAGACGAAGAGATCGAACAAGGGTTTGAGCGGGGAGGCGACGACTACATCACTAAACCATTCAGCATGAAAGAACTGGTACTGCGGGTAAAAGCGGTTTTGCGCCGTACTAAAAAGCTCTCGGTAGGGGGAAATGTTACCTACCGAGATATTAGCCTAAACCTCGCGGCACGAACGGTCACTATTGGAGAGCATCCCGTGGAACTGACCAAACTCGAATTTGATCTCCTCCACGCCCTTATCGTGAATGAAAACGTCGTACTCGATCGCGACTATCTCTTGGAACACGTGTGGGGAGGCGATGAGGTGTATCAAGATCGCACCGTCAATGTCGCCATCAACCGCCTCAAAGAGAAAATCGACCCCGATAAAAACAAAGAATACATTAAAACCGTACGGGGAGTCGGATACACACTGTGCTAAGAATCCATCAGCTTTTTTTCCTCAACGTCTTGGGGCTTTTTACCGCCGCCTTGTTAGTCGCGTCACTCATTAGTTTTTTCGCCCTAAAAAGTATGATTATTACGGATGGCAAAGAGCGGCTGATTCAAAATATCGAACTGCTCGAACCTCAAATTATCGAATCCAAGAATCTCGATTCTCTCGCATCCACCATCGCCAAAAAAGCCCATTTACGGGTAACCGTCGTCACGGAAGAGGGTGTTGTTATCGCCGAGAGCGACACCGATAAAACCAAAATGGAGAACCACTCCAACCGTGTCGAAATCATGGAAGCGATGCAAAATCCCTACGGTACGACTATCCGCTACTCCAAGACTCTAAAAACCGATTTTGTCTATGTCGCCAAAAAAATAGCTACTCCGAAGGGTATCCTCTATTTTCGTCTCTCTATGAGTTTGAAAAGCGTTATGGAACATTTTTACACCCTTTGGATCAAGCTTTTCATCGCGTTCACCCTCTTAATCGTAATCGCTTTGATCATCGCCTATAACATCTCGAAAAAAGCCCGATATGATATTCTACAGATCACGCGATATTTGGATGAAATATCCGCCAAAAACTACCGAGCCGTCCTCAAACCCGAATACTTTCGCGAGTTTTTGCAAATCTCGATATTGCTCAAAAATCTGGTCAAAAAGCTCCATAACCGCGACAAACAAAAGCGCAAACATACCGCTAAGCTTCGCCTGATCAACAAACAGCAAAACGATATTTTATCGGCGATCAGCCACGAGTTTAAAAATCCGATCGCCGCCATTATGGGATACGCCGAGACGCTCCATGACGATTTAAACATTGATCCGAAAATTCGAGAGAAGTTTTTAGACAAAATCCTCTCCAATACCCACCGTGTCACCCTCATGCTCGATCGTCTCGCCCTATCGGTAAAACTGGAGAATAACGATCTCTCGATCAAGCCGAGCACTTTTGATCTATCTAACGTCTGTTTGGATTCCATTTCGATCTTACAGGCGAAATACCCTGATAGATCTATCCGCTTTGATGGGGGATCGAAAAGCGTATTTGCCGATAAAACGATGCTGGAACTGGTGATAACCAACCTGATCGATAACGCCCTCAAATACTCCGAAGAGGAGGTGAGCGTTACCCTCACCGATACGACGATCAGCATCACCGATAAAGGGATCGGTATCGCCCCATCCGAACTCGATAAAATAACCTCGAAGTTCTACCGCGTCCAAAAAAACCGCTGGGACAACTCGATGGGATTGGGGCTCTCTATCGTCAGCTACATCCTAAAACTCCACGATTCGGCACTCACCATCGAGAGTACGCAGGGGGTCGGTTCCACCTTTAGTTTCTCCCTCGTCTCGATGATCGAAAAAAAGGGCAAGTCCAAAAAATGATTGCTCTCCCCTATCCTTTGATGCAACTGGTTGAACATCTTTCGCATCACGGGATCAGATCAATTTTTGTCGGGGGGTTTGTCCGAGACCATTTCAGTGGACATACAACCCACGATTTGGATATAGAGCTCTACGGCGTCACCTCCCTCGAATCGCTCGAAACCCTCTTAAAACCGTTCGGGAAAGTTGGGCTTTACGGGAAGAGTTTCGGGGTTATCAAACTCACCTACGAAGGCTACTCCATCGACTTTTCCCCTCCCCGAACCGAATCCAAATCGGGATTTGGGCACAAAGGGTTTGAGACGACATGGTTTAGTGATATGGGTTTCACCGCCGCCGCCCGCCGCCGCGATTTTACGATCAATGCGATCGGTTATGATCCTCTCACCCAAACGTTCCTCGATCCTTACGGCGGAATTGCAGACTTAAAAGCCAGAACACTCCGATGCGTCGATCCCGAAACGTTTGTCGACGATCCCCTTCGGATACTTCGTGCAGTGCAGTTCGCCGCCCGCTTTGAGCTATCCTGCGATAACACCCTGTTAGCCCTTTGCCGTGAGATGATTGCAGAGGGTGCATTCACCGAGCTTCCCAAAGAGCGGATTTTCGAGGAGTTCAAAAAACTCTTCCTCCTAAGCGCTCACCCCTCTATCGGTCTTAAGCTTTTAGAAAAAATGGGGGGCAGACACCTCTTTGAACCGCTTAGCGACGAAGCATGGAACCGCGCGCAGGAACGTATCGATACTATCGCTGAGCATCGCTATAAAACGGATATTCTGGCATTGGGACAAATGTTTGCCGCTGTTTTAATAGAGTGTACCGATCCTGTAAAAGTTTTGGAACATTTAACCGATCAACGTAATGTCATAAAGACGACTATACAGATTATCAACTATGCGAAGCACTCAGGCGATTTTATACTTCCCCCTGAACCTCTTGTCCAAGGTCGCGATTTGATTGCTTTGGGATTGACCCCCTCGGAAGAGTTTAAATCGATTCTGGAAAAAGCGTACAGCGCCCAGCTCAACCAAGTATTTTTTACTCATGAAGAGGCATTAGCGTGGCTCGTAACGCAGTTGTAATCATCTTGCAATAAAATTGCCTATATTTTTTAAGGCAAGGCTCGGCATGATTGATAAAATCTTCCTAAACATGACCCGCACCAGCGCGCTGTTGATCCTCTTCATCGTCGCTTGGATATTTGTGGTTCTCTTTAATCACTCCACTGAAGCGATGCAGACATTCGGTCTTGATTTCATCACCAAAGACGAATGGGCGCCCAATCTCGATAAATTCGGTGCGTATGCCGCCATCTTCGGCTCGGTCGCTTCGACCTTTTTGGCGATGCTCTTGGCGATCCCCGTTGCTATCGGTGTTGCGATTTTCCTCAGCGAAATCGCTCATGATAAAATCAAAGGGTTCTTCGGGGTGAGTGTCGAACTCCTCGCCGCTATCCCCTCGGTCATCTACGGTATGTGGGGGCTGTTTTTCTTCGTCCCTATTTTACGCGATATGTTTGGCGGTATGGGGATCGGTCTATTGGCGGCAGGGATCGTTTTGGCGATCATGATTTTGCCGTTTATGGCAGCCGTTACCCGCGATGCGATGAACACCACTCCCGACATTTTAAAAGAATCGGCGTATGCACTCGGCGGTACACAATGGGATGTTATCAAAGACATCATCATCCCATACGCCAAAGCAGGGATTATCGGCTCTCTCATCCTCGCTCTCGGACGAGCGATCGGCGAAACGATGGCGGTAACATTCGTTATGGGGAATGTCCATCATACTCCGAATTCTATCATGGATCCGACGACCTCGATTCCGGTTACCCTCGCCAACGAGTTTACCGAAGCGGACAGTTCACTCTACTTCTCCAGCCTCTTTGGATTAGCACTCACATTGCTCGTTATGAGCTTTGTCGTTATCGCTGTGGCAAAGTTTTATTTTTTACGTAAAGTGAGGAAAGCCCAATGACCGCTACCCAGAAACGGATCATCATTAACCGCTTAGCGCTTGCTTTTTCAACGCTCAGTGCCATTATCGCCCTCGCCTTTTTGTTTTGGATTCTCGGTGTTTTAGTAATGAAAGGGATGAGTGCCCTCAACTGGAATATCTTTATTTATGAAGGTTCTCCTCCGGGCTACGCAGAGAGCGGGCTCAAGCATGCCCTTGTCGGTCAACTCATCCTCGTCTCTCTTGCTACCCTTATCGGGGTGCCATTGGGGATTATGGCGGGAACCTATTTGAGCGAATACGGTAAAAACTCGCGCCTTGCACATACCATCCGCGACATCAGTGACATTATGATGTCGGCACCCTCTATCGTTATCGGGGCTTTCGTCTATGCCGTCGTTGTTATGCCGATGGGACATTTTAGCGCTTGGGCGGGTGCGATCGCCTTGGCGATCATTATGATCCCCGTTATTTTACGCACGACCGACGATATGCTCCAACTCGTCCCCGGAACACTCCGTGAAGCGGCATTTGCCCTCGGAGCACCGAAATATAAGGTGATTATGGATGTCGTCTATCGCGGTGCCAAAGCGGGGATTTTAACAGGGGTACTACTGGGTATCGCCCGCGTAGGGGGAGAGACAGCTCCATTGCTCTTTACCTCGTTCAACGATAACTTTTTCACGACCGATTTGAATGAAGCGATGCCTTCACTTACGGTTACGATGTTCAACTATGCGATCAGCCCGTACGATGACTGGCAGCAACTCGGATGGGCGGCCGCTTTCATCCTCTCAATGTTTATTTTAGGTCTGAATATCATCGGACGACTTATTTTATTAGCCGGAAAAAGGAAATAATTATGGCAAGTATTATCGATATTAAAGAAGAGTGCGCACTTCATGTCCGCAATTTTGATTTTACCTACAAAGGTGCAGCCGCGCCTAGTTTGAAAAAAATCACCATGCCGATCGCCAAACACTCTGTTACGGCGTTGATCGGACCCTCAGGATGCGGAAAAACAACCCTTTTACGCTCGTTTAACCGTATGCACGATCTTTATCCGGGGAACAAGTACGAAGGGGAGATCGAGTTTGAGGGGCGCAACATCCTTGATCCCAAAGAGGATTTGATCCATCTTCGCACCAAAATTGGGATGATTTTTCAAAAACCGACCGCGTTTCCGATGTCGATTTATGATAATGTTGCTTATGGTATGCGTTTGCAAGGGATCAAAAACAAAACCGAGCTGGAAGGGCGTGTCGAAAAAGCGCTCCAAGACGCCGCCATCTGGAAAGAGGTCAAAGATCGTCTCAAACACGATGCTAACGGACTATCGGGTGGACAACAACAACGTCTCTGTATCGCCCGTGCCATCGCCGTAGAGCCTGAAGTACTCCTCTTTGACGAACCGACCTCGGCGCTCGATCCGATCTCGACACAAGGGATCGAAAAGCTCGTTATTGAGCTCAAAGAGCGGGTCAGTATTATCATCGTTACCCACAATATGCAGCAAGCGGCTCGTGTCAGTGACTACACCGGATTTATGTATTTGGGTGATTTGATTGAACTGGGACATACCGAAGAACTCTTCGTCACCCCGAAAGAAAAATTGACCCAAGAGTACATTACGGGTAAATTTGGGTGATCCCCGATTTCCTTTATATTCGCTTCTTCTTTTTTTTATGCTATGATTAATAAATCAGGAACTTTGAATATAAGGAAACAAAATGTCAGATGATGAACTTTTATTCGCACCCGAAGAGGAAGTGACATTATCTGAGACTCCGTGGACGGTCATGATCGTCGATGATGATGCCGAAGTTCATTCCTTCACGAAATTAGCACTCCATGACTTCACGTACGAGCGCAAACCTCTGCGCTTCTTCTCTGCATACAGCGCCGCCGAAGCGGCTGAAATGTTAAAAAAGAATGATGATATTGCGATTATTTTACTCGATGTTGTGATGGAGAGTGAAACCGCCGGTCTCGATTTAGTCGAAACGATCCGGTACCATTTAAACAATAGCACCATCCGGATTATTATCCGAACCGGACAGCCGGGTGTCGCACCGGAGCGATACGTTATCGATCATTATGACATCAACGACTACAAAGAAAAAACGGAACTGACCACCGACCGCCTCTACACCACGATCCGAAGCGCACTATCGCAGTACAAACAGATCGTTGAACTTCTCAATAAAAAGAATGAAATCTATGCTGCCATGATTACCGACAGCCTAACCGGATTGGGTAATCGCGTCAAACTCAACTACGATCTCGATACCGACGAGCCGATGTCCCTTATACTAGTAAATATCGATGCCTTCAGTATGATCAATGATGTCTACGGATTCGAAGTCGGAGATCAGATGTTGCTCCAATTTGGCAAAATACTGCGTGACAACTCCTGCCATTTTTGTAAACTGTATCGCCTTGAAGCCGATATTTTTGCCGTACTCACCGACAACAAAGAGGTGCCGGACATCCAGAGGGAGGTTTTCCGTCTTCAAAGTACGATCACCAAACACTCATTTCTCATTAATACCATTGAACATCGGATCAATGTCACGATGGGTGTCGTAGAACACGATATGGGAAATATGATCCAAAAAGCCGAAATTGCCCTGCGCGAAGCACGAAAAATGAGCCGGAATCGGATACAGGTCTATTCCGATAGTTTGGCGGTTATCCAACAAATCAAAGAGAATACCAAATGGACCAAATGGCTCAAAGACGCTCTTGATAATAACAAACTGCTAACCTATTATCAACCCATCGTCGATTGTCAAAGCGGTGAAATATGCAAATATGAAGCGCTTGTACGGCTTGAACATGACGGGATTGTCTATACCCCTTACCATTTTCTCGCCACCGCCCGATTTGCCGGACTTCTGTATCAAATTACCCAACGGGTGTTTGAGCAAACGTGCGCACGATTCAGCACCAATACTCTGCACTTCTCGGTCAACATCACCGATCAGGATCTCGTAGAACCCGATTTCATCGGCTATATTGAGCGAACCCGCACCCGATACGGTATCAATGCGGATCGAATCTATTTCGAGATACTTGAAGATATCAGCATTTTGACAAATCCGATCGCCGAAAAACATCTCAATGAACTGACGAAAATGGGGTATCATCTGTGTTTGGACGATTTCGGAGTCCAATGCTCCAACTTCGCCCAACTCGGTAATCTTGACCTCGATATTGTGAAAATCGACGGGACCTATATCAAAGATATTGATGTGAATAAAAAATCCCAAACAGTGACGGAGACGATCCTCTTCTTTACCCATAAAATAGGGGTAAAAACCGTAGCGGAATTTGTCCATAGCCCTCAAGTGTACGAAATCGTCAAAGCGATGGGAGTCGATTACGCCCAAGGGTATTTTTTAGGCGAACCCAAACCCGACTTGATCTGATGAAAACGACAAAGCTTCTTGCCGCTGTCTTTTTTCTTTTTTTCTGCATCGCCTCTGTATTTGCTATTTCCGAAGAGAGTGTAAAAGCCGCTTATTTAGAGCGCTTTACGATGTTTATCAAATGGCCGAAGCCGATAGACTCCTACACGATCTGTATTTACAATGATGACCTGTTCGCTCAAACACTCCAAAAAAACTATTCATCTCATCTTTTTAATAACCATCCCCTCAAAGTGATTTCCCTACACGAAGGGGACTCTACCGAAGAGATGTTCAAATGCCATATCCTCTATTTTAGAGGTTCCAAACCCCATCAAAACGAAGCGCTCCTCGGTGCTTTGCGTAAAAACAATGTGTTGATCATCAGTGATGACGACGACGACGCTAAACGGGGGGCAATGATCGGGTTTTATTTACAAAACAATGCGTTCAAGTTTGTTATCAATCAGCGCAATTTGGAAAATGCCAACCTAAACGCCAGCTATAAGCTTCTCAATTTTGCGACCGTTATTGAACCGACAGGGGGGGCAAAATGAGTCTAAATACCCACTCTATCACCTCTCAAATGGTTCTATCACTGATCATCACAAGCCTGTTTGTCGTTATCACGGGAACACTTTTTCTCTCATGGTACAGCATTAACCACGAAAAACGAGCCTATCTTCATGAAAGTGATCTTCAGGCAAATTTAGTTGTTGATCTAGTAACGGCACCCTTGGCTTTTTTTGATCTTCAGGCCATCGATACCTCTATGTATCAACTCCAAAAAAATAAAAATGTTCTTTTTGCCGTTGTTTACGCTCCGGA
The DNA here is from genome assembly GCF_036279695.1 of Sulfuricurvum sp. Classification (GTDB taxonomy): domain Bacteria; phylum Campylobacterota; class Campylobacteria; order Campylobacterales; family Sulfurimonadaceae; genus Sulfuricurvum. Next base: position 14,764 of record NZ_DASUIQ010000053.1, on the reverse strand, counting down.
CAAAACCCCTATAACTATCTATAATCCTAACCACCAATCGATGCCGAAAACCATTTTTCCCTTAGGGATACGGTATGAACACCCGAGTTGGAACCCGTTTAAGTTGGGGAAATTAATAAACACCCTCGAAATCAAACAAAATAATCAACTCCTCGGCTATCTATACATAGAGAAAAAAACGGAACGAATCACCTCTTTTGTGGTCGATTTACTTAAATCCGTCGCACTTTTTTCAGTGATCCTGATTTTTATCATCTACTTTATTTCTCGCATCCTGAGCAAAAACATTCTTCAGCCTATTCTCATATTGACTGAAGCGGCCAAAGAGGTGGCCGAAAACAGTAACTATTCCCTTCGTGTCACACATGATAAAAAGGATGAAATCGCTTATTTGTACGATGCGTTTAACCACCTCCTAAGCGAGACGGAATCCCTAACGACCCATTTGGAATCACGGGTTACATCGCGAACAATGGAGCTTCAAAACTCTCTGGAAACACTCAAGAACACCCAGATTCAACTGGTAGAATCTGAAAAAATGGCCGCATTGGGAAATCTCGTCAGCGGTGTAGCACATGAAGTCAACACCCCTTTGGGAAATGCAATCACAGGCGGTTCCATCATTGTCAGAGAAACTCAACAGCTCCTTCATCAAATGGAAGAGGGAACCCTCAAAAAAACCGTGATGGAGCAAAAGCTCACGATTCTAAACGAAACCTCTCATCTCCTCCTCAACAGTATCAACCATGCCGCAAATCTGATCCGCAGTTTTAAACGAATTTCAGTCGATCAGAGCGTAGAAGATAAACAGGAATTTAATCTGTATGAATACCTTGAAGAGATACTTCTTACCTTTCATAACAAACTCAAAAAAGTACCGGTAACCGTAATTTTAGAGGGAGATCGCGATCTTCTCATCAAATCCTATCCGGGTGTATATGCCCAAATCATCAGTAACTTTATACAAAACTCACTCCTGCACGGATTTAGCGGATCCAGCACCGAGGCAACCATCACCATCCGATTTAATACGGAGGGTAAACGTCTTATTCTAACCTATAGCGATAACGGTGTGGGGATGGATGAAAAAATCAAAAAAATAGCGTTTGAACCTTTTACGACGACCAAACGCAATGCCGGAGGAACCGGTCTGGGGCTTAACATCGTCTATAACCTGATTACGCAAAAGCTCAAAGGGGAGATTTCTCTTCGCTCCGAACCTCAAAAAGGGGTAGAATTTACTCTCACACTCCCTCTTGAACCCGCTACATTAAACTCAGAATTATTATCTTAACAAATTTTAAGTGAATGACGTTATCATTGTTTTAATCAGCTTTAGTACGTAAATTTTAGAGAAAAGGGTTATCATGAAAAACGTTTTTTTGATCGCAGCACTCTCCTGCACCCTTCTTCAAGCAGACGAAGCGTCGGATTTAGCCCCACTTTCGCTTGAGGATCTTCTTAATATACAAGTTACGAGTACATCACGCCGTGATGAAAGCCAGCATTTGGCACCCGGTGTCGTCACCGTCGTATCGTCACAAGAGATTCAGCAATACGGCGCACGCCATTTACGCGATGTCATTGATCGTCTCGTCGGGATGCAAGTTCTCGGCTCCCACCAACGTCCCCACAATAAAACCTCCATCAGGGCAATGAACGGTGCCCATCAGGAAGGATGGGAAGTGATCCTCCTAAACGGCCGTCCGATCCACGAGGGGACGGACGGAGGGTTTAACTTCGATATTTATCTCGGATTTCCTCTCGATATGATTGACCATATTGAGGTGATACGAGGTCCCGGATCGGTCATTTACGGTACCAATGCGATGTCTGGGGTCATAAACATCGTCACCAAAGATGCCCAAAAATCGATCAATGAGACCCGTGTCGATCTCAGCGCGGGAAGTTTTGATCGCACTCAGGTTGAACTCTCGACCTTGATAGGGGGAAATGACTACAGTCTGAATATCGCTCTTAACGCTATTCGTGCTGATGGCGACAGTGTTGGCGGAATTTTTGACAAAAGCAACGCACTAGGAACCTACGGTACGGCTGAAAACAGCGATAACCTCGTTATTAATGCGAAATACAAGGGGTTCACCCTAAATGCTATGGTGATGAACAACAACGAAGACAGCGGCGGTTCTACCTTTGACCTCCCCTCCTCAGCGATGAATAAAAAAAGAAATTTTTTGGATGTCGGATACCTCTACGATCTCACAAGCGGATGGGATGTATCGATCAACTATACAGTGAATTTGGGTGAATTCGATTGGCAAATCAGCGGTTCAGGTGCCAGAAACCATTATAAAGATCGCTATGATATGACAGAGGTGATCGTGCGGGGTAATGTCGCCACCGATCTTAACCTCCTCTTCGGGGCCAACTCTTCTAACTACGAAACAGAGTTTAGAAATACGGGAACATTCCCCTATTCCGAAATGAACAACAAAAGTGCTTATACCCAACTCGACTACATGCTCTCTCCGAAACAAAAACTCATTCTCGGTGCCCAGCTAAACAAACCCGAAGATTCCCAAAGCGACCTCTCCAAACGGGCCGGATTTATTCAGGGATTCGGAGATAATTGGTGGCTAAAACTCCTCTACAGCGAAGCGTATCGTTCACCCAATCTTCAGGAAGCAAAAATCAATGCCCCGACACTGCTCGGAAATCCGTTGTTAAACCCTGAAAAGGTGGCAACCTACGATGCACAGCTCATTTATCAAACATCGAAGCAATACTATGCGATCGCTCTCTATGACACGATGCTTGAGAATTTGATTGTGAGAATACCCTATTCACCGGGACGATCCACATTTACCAATCGAGGATATGTCCGTTTTCAGGGGATTGAAGCAGAAGGGCGTGTGGAATTAAATGATAATTTCAGCGTTTTGGGGAATTTCAGCTATCAAATCAACAAAACGGACAGCGGTGCCGAAGATACAACCTTTGCCCCAAATACCATGGTCAAATTAGGGGGTTCCTACCACGGAATTTACGGGATGAATATCGCTGTGTTTGACAGCTATATCGGTAAATCTCACGATTTAACGGTTTCAGGAGTATCCCTTAACCCGAGTGCGGATCCTTACCATCTTTTAACCGCTAATATCTCCGTTGATACGGCAAAAATGTGGAATTTCGGTCAAATCGGACGCTCTTCATTGTCCCTTTATCTCGACAATCTTTTGAATGAAGATATTTATGCCGCCAATCTCAATTACACGAACGGAACTAACACTATTCCCGCCCATTGGGGACGCAGTGCCAATTTAACGTATACCTACAGATTTTAGAAGTTTACATTTCTCCCGCTTTAGCGGGAGAGTTCCATTTTTTCGCTGTCGATCTCAACCACTGTATGAACATTTCCGCGCGGATAATAGTCTGCAACCACTTTTAAGCGCTTAGGAGCGATTTTAGACTCAAAGGTACTGTAGATCTCATTTGCACTGTTTTCGTGCGAAATATGGCGGTTTCTGAACGAATTAATGTACAGTTTGATAGCTTTGAGTTCGGCCACCCACTTGTCCGGTGTGTATTCGACGTAAATCGTCGCAAAATCGGGATAACCGCTTCGAGGGCAAAGGCAGGTAAATTCCGGCAAGGTCACTTTGATCACATATTCACGTTCATGCACGTTTGGCCAAATTTCAAAATCTTTTTCGATGTCAAAATTTTCGACTATTTGTTCTCCGTATTTCATCCGTTATCCTTTTATCTCTTCTAGTGTTACAATTTTACCGTGATAATTGCCCTGCCGATAATTTATTTTTAGCGACTGAGCCAGCTGATCGGTTTCATGATCTTCTACCATAGGGATCCACGTTTTCGTTCCGCATAGGTGAGCACTCAAATTTAGCCCTTGTATGATGTTTTGATACCCCGCTTTTTTTATATTGCGGCTGTAGAGGGGATCGAAACGGACAACATCCACTTCCAACTCTTTTAGATATAAAAGAGCCGTATGGTAGCCCCCCAACCGATCCAGCGCAATTTTGTAGCCTGCTTTGCGATAGTGGGCGATTTGTTGGGCAAAACGCTCCAACTGATGACAATACTCTTTCTCTTCAAACAGAAGCGTTATCTTATAACGCGCATTAGGATAGCGTTCAAACAGGGTCAATGCATGTTCAAAAAAATGGGGATTTCGCAAAGTAACCGAGGAAACACTCATAATAAAGTTTCGATTTTTGTCATCACACACTTTTCCGATTTGCTCTAACACGTCACTTTCAAGATAGCGCATTTTATTCAAACGATTGAGCACCGGAACATATCGGCTTTGATGGATAAATCTCTGTTGCGAATCGATCAGTTTGACGGTTGTATCAAATACAGCATATTCATCGCAGCATACCGGCCAAAATCCGATTGAAAACCGTTTTTCCTCCAGAGCCTCTATAATCTCCTGCTCAAGTTCGTTGATCGAATAGAGTTCCTCTTTTTCATTACTGATACGATCATGATTTAACTCATACAAACGGCTCAATAAATGGTCAATATCATTTGATAGGCGTGAATCGACCATTACCGCTTCGAGTCTTATCTCAATCTCATGATAAACATAGTTCTGGTATTTACTCAAAAACAGTTCCAAAAGGGGGATAAAATCTTCTTTTTCACCTGACAAAAACAGTAAAAAATCGCCCCCCTTATGACGCCCGATCGGAAGTTTATCAATCCCTTTTTCTCGAAAAAACCGATCGATTTTTTTTACGGCACTTCGTAATGCATCATCCCCGTTTTTAATCCCGTAACGTTCATTGATCGACCACAAATTTTGAACGCTGATCATCATAATCGTATGGGTGTTTTTAGAAATATGTTTTGCGGCTAATCGAAAGAAATATTCCGAAGTAAACGCATGGGTTACGGAGTCAGTGATATTTTCTCGACTGCTTTGATAAATGAGATAGAAAATAAAATAGACCATTATCCCGAGCAAAGTGATGGAGAGGAGAATTAACGATGTAAGGGTAGTATGCGTTTGGGTAAAAAGGGCAAAAAGGGTAACCGAACTGAGAAAAAAGATCGGCAACCCCATCCGAAGCGCTAACGCAAAACGGTGTTCCCTCTCTTTTTGTTCGGTATAGGTCATAAAGATCGTTTAAATATCCAAGTGTTTTACGTCTTTAGCGTGCGTTTCGATGTAGTTACGGCGCGGTTCAACATCATCACCCATAAAGAGATTAAACGACTCTCCCGCTGCTTCGGCATCATCAATCGTGATACGGAGCAATACGCGGTTTTCCGGCGTCATAGTTGTTTCCCAAAGCTGTTCAGGATTCATCTCACCAAGACCTTTATAGCGTTGGATGTAAGAGCCTTTCTTCGCGAAATCGGTGATTTGGGTCAACGATTCGAGCAAATCGCCATTGAGAGGCAAATTCCACTCTTGGATTTTTTGGTAAATGTAGTTTGCTTCGGCAAAATGAGGTGATGCAAAAAGCTCATCATTGATATGAAGCTCTTCAAGCCCCTCTTTGGTTTGAACAAACAGATGCATATCTTCATCGCTAACATTTTTGCTGAGGATATTATTTCCTTGTTCATTCAAGAACGCTTCGACTTTCGGATACAACTCTTTGAGCGGCAATGCGATCAAATCCGGATTTTCGATGAAATAACGGATCAATTCAACGAGAGCATAGCGGCGTTCCAACGCATCGAGGGTACTGCGATAGTGATCGACCATTTTAAAGAATGAGACGAGATCGTTCACACCGATATTGAGGTTTTCAGACTCGAGTGCTTCGATACCGTTTTCGATCAAGAAGGCGTTCATGACACGATCGTCTTTGAAGTAGATCTCTTTTTTCCCTTTTTTGTAACGATAAAGAGGGGGCTGTGCAAGATAGAGATAACCGTTCTCAACGATCTTCGGCAAGTATCGGAAGAAGAACGTCAATAACAACGTTTGGATATGGCTACCGTCGACGTCGGCATCGGTCATGATGATGATTTTGTGGTAACGGAGTTTGTCTTCGTTAAACTCTTCACCGATTCCGCATCCGAGCGCCGTAATCATGTTAGTGATCTCTTCGGATTTTAGGATTTTGTCCAAACGTGCTTTTTCAACGTTGAGGATTTTACCTTTGAGCGGCAAAATCGCTTGGAAAACACGGTCACGCCCTTGTTTCGCCGAACCGCCCGCAGAGTCCCCTTCCACCAGATAGAGTTCGCTGATCGACGGATCTTTGCTTTGGCAGTCGGCGAGTTTACCCGGTAAGGTTCCTACCGTCATTGCATCTTTGCGTCGTGTCAATTCACGCGCTTTTTTCGCCGCTTCACGTCCGCGTGCCGCCATAAGGGCTTTTTGGACGATTGCTTTGGCTTGGATCGGATTTTCTTCGAAATATTTGGTTAATTTTTCGTAGGTAACTTTTTGCACCAACGGTCGAACGTAGGTATTTCCGAGTTTCCCTTTAGTTTGACCCTCAAACTGAGGTTCCGGAACGCGAACCGATACGACACAGATAAGCCCTTCGGAGACATCTTCTCCGGTAAGAGGTACATCTTTCTCTTTAGCGTTACCGTTTTGTTTGTTGTAGTTGGAGATAACACGTGTCAATCCCGCACGGAAACCCGCTTCGTGGGTACCGCCGTTAGGGGTATTGATGTTATTAACAAACGTGAAGGTTTTATCATCGTAGCTGTCGTTATACATGATGGCGATGTCCATCTCAATGTCTTCGATTTTTTCGCTGAATGCAAACGGAGAGGCAACAACGACTTTTTTATTCACATCGGTAACGAATTGGCTGATACCCCCTTCGTAATGGTAGGTATTTTCAGCACCGTTTCGTTCATCTTTGAACACGATAGTGATTTTCGGATTGAGATAGGCGAGTTCACGGAACCGTTTTGCCAGATAGTCGTAATCGAAAATGATGGTTTCGGTAAAGATCGAAGGATCGGGAAAAAACTCGATCGTTGTTCCACGTTTACGTGTATTACCCGTTACAGCTAACGGCTCTTGAGGGATACCGCATTTAAAATTTTGCTCAAAACTTTGACCCTCACGGAAAATAGTCATTTTCAAATCAGAGGAGAGTGCATTAACAACCGAGACCCCTACCCCGTGCAAACCGCCCGAGACTTTATAGGTATCTTTATCGAATTTTCCCCCCGCATGAAGTACCGTCAAAACAACGGTTGCCGCAGAGATCCCCTCAGTCGGATGCATATCGGTCGGAATACCGCGACCGTTATCGCTGACGACTGCCGTACCGTTTTTGGTCAAGGTTACCGAGATTGTATCACAATGTCCTGCCATCGCTTCATCGATCGAGTTGTCAACAACTTCGTAGATGAGATGGTGAAGACCACGATGACCGGTGTCACCGATATACATACCCGGTCGTTTTCGAACGGCTTCGAGACCTTTTAGGACTTTAATATTACTAGCACCGTAATTTTCCATAGTTGCTCCAGCTTTTAAGCGTGTTTAATGCTTTATTTTAGCGAAGTTAAACTAAAAAGAAGGTTTAGCTCTGTTATTCCCGTCTTCGCGGGAATCCAGCTTATATATAAATTGGGGATGGATCCCCGGGTCAAGCCCGAGGATGACGAAGAGGGGTAAAATTAGATAACAATCGGCATAACGATGGTTTTAAAATTTTGATCTTTTAAAACAAACGGCTGATTTGATTCATTCGCTTCGAGGGTAAATTCAGTACTGTTAACTTGAGATAAAAAGTCCAAAATATAGCGGCTGTTGATCGCAAGGATAAACGGTGTTTCAAACCCGTTTTCTATTTCCACCGCTGTTTTTGCTTCGATGTTGTCATCACTCAAACTCTCAAACAAAATGGAGTCGTTTTGGAAAGTGAGTTTCAAATCATTGGAGATCGTCGTAATCTGCTTGATAGCGGTAACGATAACGCTTTTCGGTAGGGTTAGGATACGTTGAGCCTCTTTTGGGATAATTCGGCTGTAATCGGGAAATTTACCGTTAATGAGTTTGGTATAAAAGAGTGAATCTTCCGATTTGATAATGAGATGGGTATTATCGTAGAAAATCTCGATGTTGTCATTAAAAAGTTTTTGTATTTCGATAATCGCTTTTTTAGGGACGATGATAGAGAGTTCCGCATCGCTTTGACTGTCGATATGAACCAATGCAAGACGTCGAGTATCGGTTGAGACAAAGTTGATCTGATTGCTTTTAATGTCGATCAAAGCACCGTTGAGTTCAAACTTCGGATTGTTAGTGTCTGCAGCCGGAGTGATTTTTTTCAACGATTCAATCAAAAGATGAGAGTTGATAGCGATGTTAGGTTTTCCATCGGTTGTCGGGAAAGAAGGGAATTCTGAACTCTTATAGGTAGGGAGTTTAAAGTTCGATCGTTTTTGACGAATGATGAGAGTCTCTTTTTCAAGAGAGAGTTCAACCTCTTCATCTTTGAGGATACGGATAATATCCAGAAGCTTTTTACCGTTAGCGGTTAGAGAACCTGGTTCTTCAACACTGACCGAGTTGGTTTGAATAACCAGTCCGATTTCAAAATCGGTTGCTTTGGCGTAAAGGGTTCTCCCATCGGTAGAGAGCAATATATGGGAAGTGATTTGCGATGTATCTTTTTTCTCTAAAAAAGGTTGAAGATGAAGAAGGATATTTTCCAAAACCGATTTATCAACGGTAATTTTCATAAAAGACTCCTTTTATTATATATAAGCATTAATTGTAGTAGTTAGTAATAAGGGGGTGTGAATGGGTGAAAACACACCACAAACACCGCTCTCTCCTGATTTCTTCATGTGATGAATCAACTCTATTTCATTCACATCTATTCACGTAAGGGGAATTATATCTTTTTTAAAACCCCTTTACAAACATAAAAGGTTATTCCGGAGTTGCAATTGAGACTTTATTGGAGAGTTCTTCGATTTTCATTCGGAAATCTTCGTCGTTTTTCATCAACTCTTGGATTTTTTTCATCGTATGACTGACGGCGGTATGATCTTTCATCCCGAAATATTGAGCAAGTTGAGGCATCGAGTTGGGTGTGAGTGAGCGGGAGAGATAAATGGCAATCCGTCGTGCATAGACGATGTTGCTGTTTCGGCTTTTGGAGCGGATTTCACTCGGTTTGATATTGAGCTCTTTTGCCACGGTGTCCATAATGAGGTCGGTCGTAATGTTGCTCCGTTTTTCCGCCATTTGTTCTTTGAGGACGTTTCGGGCAAACTCGATGGTGATGTCAACTCCCATCAGCTGTGAATAGGCATTGAGCTTGGAGAGGATCCCTTCGATTTCGCGGGTGTTGTTCTCGATAATCGTCGCGACGTAGTTGATCACTTCCCGATCGAGTTTGACACGGTTGATCTCACATTTTTTCTTGATAATCTCGATTTTCGTTTCGAGTTCAGGGGGTTGAATATCGGCAACGAGTCCCGACTCAAATCGGCTTTTGAGACGCTCTTCGAGACCGCCGATTTTTTTTGGAGGTTTATCGGAGGTGATAATGATCTGTTTGTTCTCATTTCGCAGAGCGTCGAAAGTGTGGAAGAACTCTTCTTGGATCTGATTTTTATTGCTCAAAAATTGAATATCGTCGATGAGGAGCAAATCACATTTACGGTATTTGTCTTTGAATCGATCCATGGTACGGTTACTGAGGTGTCGGGTAAAATCGTTGAGGAACTGTTCTACCGAGGTGTAAATGACCGTTTTACCTTGAGAAAGCATCACGTTTCCGACCGATTGCATCAAGTGGGTTTTTCCCAGCCCGACGCCGCCGTAGATAAAGAGAGGATTATAAACGACCCCCGGTTTTTCACTCACGTTTTTGGCGGCGATAAACGCAAAATTATTTGAATCGCCCACAACAAAATTTTGAAAGGTATAAGAGGGGTTGAGCAACGATCCGCTGGGACGTTCCGTGTTCGTTTGCATAGTCGGATTTGAAACGGCTGAGGGGGTTGCTGCGGAGGTGGATTGGATCAAAATGGACACGGTCGGTTTGATATTGGTTTTAATTTCAAATAGATGAGCGATTTTATCGGCGAATTTGGTTCGTACCCAGTTGGCTATGAGGGCATTGGGGGCACGATAAATGGCCAGATTGCTTTTGGATTCGCTTTCGTCATAGGTAAGCTGTTTAATGTAGCGTTGGTAGTCGATTTCGTTGATCTCCCCTTTGAGCGCATTTAAAACCTGTTTACCGATCGAATTCATCTTTTCCCTTATGTGAATAGTATTTGTGAATAATACCGATATTTGCCTATAATTAGGATCAAATACGAAGTGAATAGAAGATATTCACCGATGTGAATAAGGAAAAGAATGAATATTTTGGGGATCGACCCGGGGACACGAAATTGCGGTTATGCAATCGTGAAAATCGAAGGTCAAAAAATTCGTCTTGTTGAAGCGGGACTTATCAAGATCAAAGCCGAAGCGCTTCAATACCAAATTCCTCAAGTGGCTGAAGCGATTGAACAGCTGTTTCATTCTCACACGATCGATGAAGTAGCGATGGAAGACATTTTTTATGCCCATAACCCCAAAACAGTGTTAAAGCTAGCACAATTTCGCGGAGCTATCACTTTGAAACTCTTGCAAGAATACGGGATGTTTGCCGAATACACGCCGTTGCAAGTGAAAAAGGCATTAACCGGCAAAGCAAAAGCGGCAAAAGAGCAAGTGGCATTTATGGTAAAACAGATACTAGGAATAACGAAAGAGATAAAACCGCTCGATATTACCGATGCGATGGCGGTAGCGATTACGCATGCTCAAAGAGTAAAGTTAGAGATCAATCAAAAGAGCAGAGAGAAAAAAGGGGTATAGCGACCGACACACCAGGAAGGTCGCCAAGTCAGAAGTTTATCCAAAGAGACTTAGATAACCTTAATAAATTGGGATTGATCTCTCTCTTAAGTGTTAATCTCTGTTATGCTGCTAAAAGATTTCTGAAAGTGTAAAAAATTATCTAAAATATCCTAAAATGTGTAATATTCACACTGTGACCGTGTTGTGAATAAGTAACCTCCATTTAGCGCAAAAAAATTCAAAAACAGTTCCAAAGTTCAGAAATTTTTTATCTAAATCTACCCTGAATATCACTACCTTTAAACATGCTTAAAGCCCTATATTGCGGGCTTTCAAAGAATTTTATCACTTTAATAATCAATTAAGCTCATGTTATAAAAAGTTATTCACATATTACGGGAATTTTTTTCCAAAAATGCAGAGTAATACGACAGTAATCGAAACGTAATCATTCTGAAACTAACATTATTTACCGTATCGAAAATAAGGGAGATCGTTAAGATTTCTCTGTTAATAAAGGGTATGTCATGGTTAGTGCAGAATTTATATTGCGAAAAGAGTATCCGAAATTGTTTCGGTATCCGATGTTGATCTACAAAACGATTGTCGGATTAACACGGTTGGTATTGCATGAAAAATCGATTAACCGTTTTATGGAGATTCACCAAGAAAAAATCGGACTCGAATTTGTAGATGCCGTTTTGGAATATTTGAATGTGTCGTATAAAACGATTCATAAACAAATCGAGAACATTCCATCGATGGGTAAAGTGATTATTGTCGCCAATCACCCTTTGGGTGCATTAGACGCCCTTTGTTTGATTCAAATGGTATGTTCTGTTCGACAGGATAAAAAAGTGAAAATCGTTGCCAATCGGATGTTAGGGGAGATAACCCAGCTCAAAGAGTTCATGATTGGTGTGGACAATATCAACGATCGAGTCTCTAAATACGCTTTACAGCAAATAGATAAAGCGCTGCAAGCCGAAGAGGCGGTTATTTTCTTTCCCTCGGGTGAAGTATCTCGCGCAGGATTATTCGGGATAAAAGAGGGAACATGGAAGGGAGGCTTTATAAAGTTTGCCAAGCGCAATGCAACACCGATCCTCCCTATCCATATCAAAGGGAAAAACTCTCCCCTCTTCTACGCTCTCTCATGGATCTATAAACCTCTAGGGGCAGTGTTGCTTAGTCATGAAATATTTGCGGCACGTAATCGTGTTTTTGATTTTACGATAGGGGAGATGGTGAGTGAAAAAGCGCTCAATGATTTTAATCTTAGCGAAAAACGACACGCACGATTGTTTCGTAAGCATCTTATCCGTATTGCCAAAGGGAAGCGAGGGATCTATCCTACCGAGTGTACTATCGCACATCCCGTATCGCGTCAGGAGTTGCGTCAGGAGCTTCGTAGGGGCGAACTGTTGGGTCTGACGAGCGATAACAAGCAAATCTACCTTATAGAGCACGAGAATGCCCCGAATATTATCAATGAGATCGGACGGCTGCGTGAATACTCTTTTCGCAAAGTGGGTGAAGGGAGCGGTAAAACCCGTGACATTGATGTGTATGATCGCTACTACCACCATTTAGTGTTGTGGGATGATGAGGCGCTCGAGATTGCCGGAGCGTATCGTATCGGCGAGTGTGAGTGGATTCTTTCGTGGTTAGGGAAAGAGGGATTGTATATGTCAGATCTGTGTCATATTTCGGATCGTTTTGATCCTGTTCTTGAAAATGCGATCGAATTGGGACGGAGTTTTGTCCAGCCGAAATACTGGGGAAGTCGAGCGCTTGATTATCTTTGGCAGGGGATCGGAGCCTATCTGAGTCATAATCCGGAGGTGAAATATATGATGGGACCGGTGAGTATTTCGGGGAGTTTTCCCAAACATGCACAGGAAGCTTTGGTCTATTTTTACACCCTTTATTTCGGTTCAGACCATACGATGGTGAAAGCAAAATCGCCGTATCGACTCTCTGAATATGTCCAAGATGAGTTTAAAAACGTGTTCAGCGGAGAGAACTATACGGAGGATTTTAAAGTGCTCAAGGACTATTTAAAAGCATTCGATGTAGCGGTTCCTACCCTCTATAAACAGTACAGCGAGTTGTGTGATGAGGGGGGTGTGGAGTTTATGGATTTCGGGATTGATACCGATTTTAACAACTGTATTGACGGATATATTTTGGTGGATATTCGAAAAATCAAAGAGGCAAAACGACAGCGATACATCAATAACGCTGTCTAATTTCATTCTATCTTTTCTTTTTAATAAGAAAAGAAACAAAAGAAAATCGCTCCCTCAATAGAACGCTTCCAATCGCTTTGGCACTTCTGCCAGCGATTGGGCTTTAGGTAAATTTCGGGAGCATAATTAATAAATTTGCATCGCTTCAAAACATTCTTTGACAAAATCTTTTTCCGATTCGATCTTATATGCTTCATTTTCATATTCAAATTCGAGAGAATGGGCGTGAAGAAGGAGTCGTGTTGACCCCCCTATTCTCACTCTATCCTCAGGCGATAACTCTTTTTTGATGAAGCTAATAACATCTTTTTCCTCCGGTCCATAGACCGGATCACCGATGATCGGATGTTCCACGTGGAACAAATGAACCCGAATTTGATGGGTACGACCCGTTAAAGGTGATGCCTCTACTAGGGTCATATCGTGTTCAGGAAAGTACTGAAGCGGTCGAATAATAGTATGGGCAGGTTTCCCTTTGGGGTCAACTTTGACCACCATACTGATCAAAAGATTGGGATGATCGATTCGAAATAGAGGTACTTGAATATCAATAATATCTTTGACATGACCTCTCACCATCGCAAGATAACGTTTGGAAATGAGACGTTCAGAGAATAACTTTTTTAAAACCGACTCGCTTTTTTTATTTCGAGAAACTAAAACCAATCCGCTTGTCTCTTGATCGATACGGTGGGTCGCGTTAGCATCATCGCCAAACTGATGTTTGATCTCATCGTTCAGTGTGTAGGGTGACAGACGGCTATGGGGATGGACACTTAAACCGCTGGGTTTGTCATACACTGCAAAGTCGTTAGTGACAAACATCGGTTTGAATCCACGCGATAACGGCTCAAAACAGATGAACTCACAAGCGCCTTCGATGAAGCCGAATTGATCGTCCATAACGACACCGTTTTGGCTCAATCTCCCTCTGGCGATTAGACGTTGTCCTTCGCTACGAGAGAGTCCTAATTCGTCCATTAAAAAGGGTAGTGCCATTTGCCTTTGGGGTGAATACAATTGTTTGGTGATGAACGGCATGGATCTATTTCACTCTCATCGCGTCAAAACATTGGGTGACGAAATCCTCTTTGGAGATAACATGGTAGGGAATCTCATTATAGGTGAATTCGAGCGAATGGGCGTGGAGTAAAAGACGTGACGCACCGGTATTGGAAAAGCGTTCTTCTACAGACATCTCTCGATCCAAAAAGCGAACGGCATTGTTTTCATCTTGACCATAGATAGGATCACCGACGATCGGATGTTCCACGTGGAACAAATGAACCCGTATCTGATGTTGGCGTCCCGTATAGGGTGAAGCCTCGACGAGAGTCGTATCGGAGTCAGGAAAATACTTCAGCGGTGTGATAAAGGTACGGGAGGGTTTTCCCTCAGGATGAACTCGAACGATCATACGTACAATAGAGCTCTCATCTTCGCGACGCAACAGAGGCTCTTGTATATCGAGTGGATCTTTGAGATGACCTTTTACCATAGCAATATATTTCTTGGTGATTTGGCGCTCTTCAAACATCATCTTCAAAGCACGTTCGCTGATTTTGTTTCGCGCCGCTAAAACCAAACCGCTCGTCTCTTGATCGATTCGATGGGTGATATTGGCTTCATGCCCGAAACGGTGTTTGATCTCATCATTGAGACTGTAGGGGGTATGACGATTTTGGGGATGGACGAGGAGACCGCTGGGTTTGTCATAAACAGC
>NZ_DASUIQ010000052.1:0-65786 GCF_036279695.1 Sulfuricurvum sp. | reverse complement strand
TGATGACGCGACCGAATATCGTGTGATACCCGTTGAGCCACGGGGTAGGTGCCGTAGTAATAAAAAATTGGCTTCCGTTGGTACGAGGCCCTGCATTTGCCATTGCCAAAACACCGGATTTATCAAATACGACCCCCGATTTGAATTCATCTTTGAACGGTTTTTTCCAGATCGATTCGCCGCCCATACCGGTTCCGGTCGGATCGCCCCCTTGCACCATAAAGTTTTTGATGATACGGTGGAAGGTCAGATTGTTGTAATAGCCGTTCTTGACAAGACCGGTAAAGTTTTCAACCGCAAGCGGAGCGACATCATCATACAGTTCCAAGGTAATATCCCCTTGGGTTGTTTGAAGCAAAACTTTCGGGTGAGAAGCGGCAAATGAGAAGGTCGCCGCCAACAATAAGGTAAGTAGTAAACGCATTAAGACTCCTGTGCAGATGATATAGATATGAGGTCATCTTCTACCTCTTCGGGTTTTGAAACAGAGATTATAGTCGCACTTTCTGACGCTCGGCTTAGTGCATAGGTGTAGTTGTCTATTTCATCGGATACGATAAAGTAGACATGGGCTACATGCAGACCATAGGTGTATTCCGGTGTGGTTAGAATGAGATTATCAAGGTTTTGATATTGTAAGCTAAACTCTTTGCTCAGTATGCGGCTCTTGATGTCAAAATACTCATCGATCCCCTCTTTGTAGAGCATCAGCTGTTTGTCGCTTTCTAAAATGACCATCACACGTTCAGGAGAGGATGAGAGTAACTGCCCTCTCAATTCTAAAAGCAAGGTCATAAGAACATTTGTCGTATTGGCGGGGAGCTTTCGGTAGTGTATATTTTTTTGATAATGATTGTAGAAGATGATGGATGAATTGCTGATCGGGGTATAGTTGTTGTGCATAGAGAGGAGAATCCAACGTTTTTCTCTATGTTCCAGCAAGGCGTCGATAAACCCCTTTTCGAGCAGATGGGAATCATCGCATAAAATAGAGGAGGCGGATTGAAATATATCCATCTGCGTTAGGGTCTCTGTATCGCGAGGGGTGTAAAAATGCAAACAGTTGAAATCGATACTCAGTGCGCCGTATTCCAGTAAAGAGATAAGCTCATGGCGTAGGATTTCTCCCCCTATGAGGGTGGGGGTAATGATGAGTACATTCTCTTTTGGATTGCTCAGAAGCGTTAAGAGGGCTTTGCGGATGATTGCACTGCTTTTTCCGCTGTTATGTTCACCGAAAAGAGTGGTAACGGTATCGGTAAAATCGGTTTCAAGAAAGGTGAGCTGCTCTTCGGAAAGAAATTGTCCGTACGGATTCTCTTCTGATGGGAGGATCAAGGTATGTGACTGAAGCGAACCCATGATCTTGAGGGTAGAGTAGGGCTCATCCCGTTTTTGGGCCAGTGAATCGAGTTTATACCGAATGGACTCTTTGGATGAATCGTTAAAAATAAGCCTCTCTTTCGGGAGGAGGGCATGAAATGAAGGGTCCAAACGATCAAACTCATCTTCGTTTAAACGGTTCATCCAAAAAAAGCGTTCACATACCGTGGAGTCAAAAGAGAGGATGTCTTCGAGTTTTTGATGAATAGCCGATGCGGTTTCCTCTAAATGGGTGGAAGCTCTCTTTTTGCTTTTTTGGGAGGAGCGTTCAATACTCATATCTTGAAGCGCAGTAAAATCCCAAGAGATCGCTTCTGCGAAATAGAGTCCTCGATAGGGTAAAAAGAGTAATAAATCGATTTTCAATCGTTTGTCTTGGTAAAAAAGATTAAAATTTTCGAAAAAAAGACCATCTTCCTCTTGGGCAATGCTGTGAATAGTATCGATGGGTAAGCGATTGGTACTCTCAGGTTGTATTTCTTCAAGTGGGATATTTTTTTGAAAAAAGCGGGTTAAAAAAGAAAACACCTATATTCTCTCCTGCGAGCTTGAGTCCGTCTGCTAAAGACAATTAGACTTTTGAATAATTATAACCGAATTTGTTTGCAATAAAGGAAACGGGAGATATTAATGGGGAGGAAATAAGCCGAGGGATTAAACCCTCGAACATATTAAGGGGTAATTATTTACCGGCTTCTACGCTGTCTTTAAGACTTTTGCCCGGTTTGAATTTTGGAACCATTTTGTCAGCAGTACTGTAAGTTTTGTTAGTACCAGGAACTTTTCCGCTTTTCCCTTTTTGAAGAGTAGATGAAAAACTTCCGAATCCAACCAAAGAAACTTCTTCTTTTTTAACAAGAGCTGCAGTTACCGCTTCAGTGAAAGCTTTGATAGCTGTTTCAGCTTCAACTTTAGTTTTGTAACTACCACTTTTTTGAACCAATTCTACGAATTGCGCTTTATTCATTTATTGCCCTTAATCTTAGATATGCGAATAACACTCAAAACCTCCGCAAACGCGAGTAAGCGGGGAAAAATGTTTTAGCCGCGAATACTTTAATATCTCTTACCTTAAATTTTTCTTCTTTTTTGCATTTTATTGAATAGTTTTGTTATTTTGTGGTTTTTAAGAGTGTTTTTTAGCCAATTTTTTGAGTGACGAGAGAAAGTTAGAGGGGATGTCCATTTTTTAGTATTAAAATCGATAGTGAAATTTTTACTCCACAGGGACCATTTTTCCACCATGTTACGTGATGAAGATATAGATAAAAACACCTCTTCCAATCCGATACGTTCTTGTTCACTCAAACTGCTCATGATTTTTGTCCTAACTTATTAATTTTTCGCACGACACGAATGATCTCATCGTCTTCAAGCATCCCCAGCATCTCCAAGACCGCTTTGGCGGCTTGGGGTTTGGCATTTCCCAATCGCCAGTCTTGATACGTCCGCATAGAGATTCCCAGCTCCTGAGCCATCTCTTTTTGGGAAATCTTCTTCCCGTTGCGTTCTGCCTCGACGGCATTGTGAAGAAGATTAAAAAGATCACTCATTTCCATCGCTCCATTGTAATATCCTTTTCTTAAAATAAACATTAAAACGTATAAAATATAGTTAAAATTACATATAAATATCACATATATGTATCAAAACAACATATATTCATACAAAGCATTAACTATTCCAACTATTAAAATGCATTAAACGTATTAAACATACGGAAAACCGTATTGAATTTGGCGTAAAAAATCTACGATGATGAATGTTGAACGGAGGTAGACGTTAAAAAGCGATGCTGATCGTAAGGTGGAGAAATTTAAGATTGATAAAGGTGAGGATTATGTATGCAATAGAGGCAGGGGTGAGGAAAATACCCCTTAGGAGAGGAAATCGGTGTAGTCGTATTTGGAGAGATCGACGTAAAATTCTCCCTCTTTTTGGATGACACGGATGTCGCTCCCATACGCAAGCTCAAAACGGCGTTTTACCGCTTTTCGTTCCGTTGAACTCATACCGATAAATTTGAGATAGCGTTTCAGTTCAATGACACCGTTCGAAATCGAGGGTGCGATAGGGGTGGCGGTTATATCGACGTCATGCACTTTATTCTCTTGCGAGAGGAGCAGTTTGGTATTGATAACGTCCAATAGGTTTTTGAGCTGTTCATCTTTTGCCGTGTAAATCTCTTCGATCCGTTCGCGTTCTGCGATCAACATCTGCTCTTTATCGTTTACCAATCGGTCGATTTTTGCTTCGAGTTCTTTTATCTTGATCTTTAGCTGTTGGTTCTCTTTTTGATAGAGAGCGATAATCATTCCGACGGTCGTTTTCTGCGGGGCAGGAGGCGGTGAGAGCGGTTTGGCACTCTGGGAGAGTTCGCGACGTTTCTCTTCATCCAAAGAACTTCGGGGGACGATAATATAGGTGATTCCCCCTTCGATGATATAGTTAAGCCGTTTGGTTCGGAGCTTGTTTTGAATCATCTCTTTGGACATTTTAAAGGTTTTGGCATATTCATCGACGCTAAAACGCATGTATCCTCCTTACAGATTGTAGTGGTGTTATGGTATCCAAAAAATCTCTCCTTGGGTTACGATTTTTTAGGCGGGGTGAGCCAAGTAGGACGAGGAGGAGGGATGATCCCCCCTTTTCGTACCCAGATAAGATACCCTTGATGGGTGATATTGTGTTTGTCTTGAAACGTATGTACCGAGCTATGGCGAAATTCACATTGTTCTAAAAGGCGGCGATAATCCTGATGTGCTTCTAAAAACTCTTCTAACGAGGTATACGCTTTATCGGAGATGATAACGGTATTGGAGACAAGGTTTTTGATGTCCACGTACCTCGCACACTCATTTAAGCCGTCCCCCACATAGTTGTCTTGCCCCAGTATATCTTCGAAACGGTGTATTTTTCCGGTATGTACGGCAACACGAATCCCTTTGAAATAGGGGTAATCTTTTGCGATAAAATCGGAAAAATGGATAAAGGAGAGTCCTAATATAGGTCCGAATCCTCGCAAGGAGGGGTGCAGGATACAGTAAAAACCGTCCCCCGTCGGGATCATCCCCTGTATCATCTTATCCATCGAGATACCCGAAGATTTGAGCATTTTTTGGATCATCTTTTTATAGGTGAGGGAGAGGTAAGAGATTATTTCGAGTTGTTTGTCCATACTCAGACGGGAGAAGTCGATAATATCAATGAGGACAATATCGGTATGGATGGCTCTTTTGCTCATGCGTTAGGGTACCTATTAAACTTTAATAGGTTAATTGTAGTCTAAAATCACTGAGATTGGTTGAAACTTCATCGTTACACGTTACTCAATGATATTAAAGTGTGTTACTATTTCCGAATATTACTACGATAAGGTGACGCTTATGCAAAAACGAACTAAAATTTTAGCAACGGTCGGTCCCGCTTCGGATAACGTGGAGACCCTTGCGGAGCTTATCAAAGCAGGGGTTAATGTTTTTCGCCTCAATTTCTCCCATGGAACACATGAATACCATTCTCAAGTATTGGAAAACATACGTACCGCTATGCGGCAAACGGGGTTGATCGTCGGGGTGATGCAAGACATCAGCGGACCTAAAATTCGTGTAGAAAAGTTAAAAGAGGAGTTTCAGCTCGAATCGGGAGATCTTCTTGATTTTCAGTATGAGAGTTGCCTCGGTGAGAAAATCGCCGATAAGCGCTACCGTCTGTCGATCAATCAAAGTGCGATTCTCAAAATGCTGAATATCGGAGATTTTATCTATCTGTATGACGGTCTTATCCGTGCGCGTATCGTCGAAATCAATAATCAATACGTACAGGCGAAGATTGAGAATAAAGGGAAGCTTTCGTCTAATAAAGGGATCAATTTTCCCAATACCCGCTTAGGGATCGATATTTTGACCGAAAAAGACAAAGTGGATATGGGATGGGGAATCGCAAACGGGATCGATTTTATGGCGATCTCGTTTGTCCAAAACGCACAAGATATGATCAATGCCCGTGAAGTTGTCCATGCCTACGGCGGAGAGGTTCAACTGATCGCAAAAATTGAAAAATTTGATGCGATTGAAAATATTGATGAGATTTTGCGCCATTCGGACGGGTTGATGGTAGCACGGGGAGATTTAGGGATAGAAGTCCCCTACTACCGCGTTCCTACGATTCAAAAAATGTTAATCGAAAAAGCGAATGCTCACTCAAAACCGGTTATTACGGCGACCCAGATGCTTTTGTCGATGACCGAAAAAGAGTCCGCGACACGGGCTGAGATCAGTGACGTTGCCAATGCGGTACTCGATGGTACTGATGCGGTCATGCTCTCAGAGGAGAGTGCGGTGGGACATAATCCGGTATTGGTCGTGGAGACGATGGTGAACACGATTCGCTCTATTGAAGAGATTTATCCGTATGAAAAATTTAACTTCGGGTATGACGATGTGATGGATCGGGTCAATGAATCGGCGGTACGGCTGGGGGATTCCCTCAACGCCGAGGGGATCATTGCGATGAGCGCATCGGGTGCATCGGCTAAAAAACTCTCCCGCTACCGTCCGAAAATGACGATCTATGCGGCGACGCATGAAGAGAGGGTCGCTAGGCTGCTGACGATCGTGTGGGGCGTTGTTCCGGCGTATCTGATCAAAAAAGGGCGTATCGAGGATATGCTCGGCGACATTATCCAAAGCGGCTTGAAACGGAATATTATCGATAAGAAAAATACCTATATCTTTACGGCGGGCTATCCGATCGGCACTCCGGGGACGACGAATATCATCCGTATCTTGCGTGAAAATGAAATCACCTTTTTCGGAGAGACAAAATCTCAGCCGACCAAAGGGAAAAAAAATGGGGACAACGGAGTTTCGACACTCTTTTGAGTGTAATGGACTGAAAATTGCTTTTTAACCTTTTGAGGGGCACAAACATTTGTTTCGTCACTTAGTGTGCTCCTCGAAACCGCTTACCTTTACGCTACAATATCCTTTATGAAAACCGATACCCTATTTACCAAACCCATCTCGAAACAGTTCGAATTTGATGCCGATGTCGCTGCCGTCTTTGATGACATGCTCATTCGCTCGGTCCCTTTTTACAAAGAGTCGCAATCACTGACAAAACGATTTGCCCTAAACGCTCTCGAAGAGGGGGGGATCGTATACGATTTAGGGTGCTCGACCGCTTCACTGCTTTTGGAGATCGAGCGCGCCCTAGGACACGATAAAGAGGTACGGCTGGTGGGTATCGATAACTCTTCCGCCATGATCTCCCATGCCCGTAAAAAAATCGAAGCCTACGGTTCGCAGATTGAACTCAATGAGGGGGATATTCTCACCTTTCCTTATGAACGCGCACAGGTGATTATCAGTAACTATACGTTGCAGTTTATCCGACCGATGGTACGCGATACGTTGATTCGGACGATCAGTGACGCTTTGAATGAGGGGGGCGTTTTCATTTTCAGCGAAAAAGTGGTGAGCGAAGATCCGAAGCTGAATAAAGAGCTGATCGATTGCTACTATGAGTTTAAAAAAGTACAGGGGTACAGCGAATACGAAATCGTTCAAAAACGCGAAGCGCTTGAAAATGTCCTCATCCCTTATACGATGAACGAAAACATCCAAATGGCAAAAAACAGCGGATTTAAAACGTGCGAAGTCCTTTTTAGATGGGCTAATTTCGCGACATTTATCGCGATCAAATAGCCTCTATCGAACGCTTCCCTTAGAGGGGTCTTGAGTAGACTCCAGCGCATTGGTAATGTCAGAGTATTCAATCATGTTTTTATCGCACTGTTTGTGATAATACCCTTGGGCATCATAGTACTCTTCACAGTCGTTGTAATAACGAAGACTGATTCCGCGATCATTGAAACATCCTGCAAATAAAATCGGCAGTAAAAATAATAGGGTCTGTTTTTTCATGCGGTTATTGTATCTTATCTGGGTTTAAACCCGTCCTTACTTTTGCAAAACTCTTTGACAAAGCATTCGGTATCGCATTTGGGATTTTTGGCGGTGCAGATATAGCGTCCGAAGAGGACAAGCCCCTGATGGAGCTGGTGGAGGTTTGTTTTGAATTTTTTAACCAACGTCTCTTCGGTAGCAATCGCGCTTGCATCATCGCTTAGCCCCAAACGGTGGCTGACCCGAAAAACATGGGTATCGACGGCCATCAGGTTTGCCCCCGTGTATTCGATTAATACGACATGCGCTGTTTTTTGTCCGACTCCGGCGAGGGTTACCAGCTCTTTTTCATCCAGCGGGATCACACCTGCGTAGACATCGACGACCCGTTTTGCCATGGCGATGAGATTAATTGCTTTATTATTGAAAAACGAGCAGCTTTGGATGAGGTTTTTTACCTCTTCAATATCGGCACTCGCGAGTGCTTCGGGGGTCGGATAGGCTTTGAACAGCGCAGGGGTGATGAGATTGACCCGCTTGTCGGTGCATTGGGCGGAGAGGGCGACGGCGATCACTAATTCATAAGCATTGGAATAATATAGCTCCGTAACCGCATTGGAATAGCGTTTAACAAAAATATCTTTGATCGCTTCAATCTCTTTTTTTGTTGCCTTTTTCATCGTAAAGATTCCATTTTTTTGTCGTATTGTAGCATTTAAAAAGAGATCAGATTATTTTGTGATACAATAAGCGATTTCTGTACAAAATCGTTATTTAAGGGGAGAATTTTGGGATTATTACGTTTTTTAAGCGATCTGTTCGGCACCAATAAACACCATTTTTCCGATGAAAATGATCAGACGGTCAATAAAGACCTTTTTTACAAAGTGTTAGACACCGATACCGACCCTTTGCTCTTTTTTACCAAAGAGAACGGCTGGATCGGAGCCAATAAAGCATTTTTTGATTTGACACCTCTCCAAAACATTGAGCAACTCCGAAATAATCACGAAAGTATCCGTGAGCTTTTTGACCATGAAGACGAAGAGGTTTTCACCGAGTTTGACAAAAGCTGGTTGGACTATATCCGAACGCATTGTCCCAACGGATATGGGCTTGGGATCGTCGATACATCGGGAAAAATGCATACGATGGTGGCTACGTCTACCCTTATACAGGAAGGGGGGAGCGATTTATACCTTCTTCGTCTCGAGGACCAAAGCAAGCTGGTGGATTTGAAAGCGGAAGTGGTAAAAGTCGAGCAGCTGAAAAGTAAATTTCTATCCAATATCGGACATGAATTCCGTACCCCGATGAACGGTATTCTAGGGTTTGTCGACCTTCTTGCCAAAACCTCTCCCAATGAGACACAGCTTGAATATATCCATTCGGTGCAGGGTTCAGCCCGTAATCTGATGTCCAACATCGAGAATCTTCTCGATTTGGCACAAATGCAAAACGGCCGTTTAAAGGTGAGTAAAAGCGAGTTTAATATCGTCGCCGAAATGGAAGAACTCGCGCGCGGATCGATCCCGATAGCTGCTGATAAAGGGGTCGGAATTTTATTTTTTATCGATCCGAAACTCCCTACTTATGTCACCGGAGATGTTCGAAAAATCAAACAAGTGATCAATAATCTCTATAACAATGCTCTGAAATTTACCCAAAGCGGCGGTCGTATAACGGTCGAGATCAAGCTGCTCAAACGCAATACGATCGGAACGTGTAATATCGGTTTTACGGTCAAAGATACCGGAAAAGGGATCAGCAAATCGGATTTAAACAATATCACGCGCCCTTTTGTCTCAGGGGATCATGCCGATAACCGATTGGGCGTGGGGCTTAGTCTTTCGCACGGGTTGATTTCCTTGATGGGGGGAGAGCTTAAAATCGCCTCTGAAGAGGGGAAGGGTTCTTCGTTTAGTTTTGCGTTGACGCTAGAAGGCTCATCCGATCACGCGATGGCGATGATCAATGCGCACAATGTCAAAGTGGTATTGATCGATGAAAAAAGGCTCGATGATGCGAACCATTTGACCAATTACCTACGCAGTTTCGGGGTGAGTGTCACTAAAACCCAAACTGTGGATGAGACAATCTTTAACGATACCGAAGTGGTCTATTTCATCGGTTCACAGGAAAAAAGCGATTGGACGATGAGCCTTGCGCAAATGAAGCGGGAGTGTAAAACGGTTTTATTGCTGGAACAGCATGAGAAACTTCAGGCAAAAATGCTCCATGCGATCGATACGGCTCTGTTTAAACCGTTGTTGCCGACATCGTTATTGGAACATCTAGGGACGATGTTTAATCTTCCTCAAACGGCCGTGGTGAGTGCTCCTCAGATTCAGCGGGGTGTAAATGCTTTGGTGGTTGAAGATAACCTTATCAACCAACGTTTGATTAAATTGCTCCTCAAAGAGTACGGAATATCGGTTATTGCCGTTTCCAACGGGGATGAAGCGGTTGAGATGTGCCGTGATAAAACATTTGATATTGTCTTTATGGATATTGATATGCCGATTAAAGACGGTATTTTGGCAACGCAGGAGATTAAAGCGGAAGAGCGATATACGAAAGTAGGGCGGATGCCGATTATCGCATTAACGGCATTGGCAATGGAAGGCGATCGTGAGTATATTCTAGGACGCGGGTTGGATGATTATCTCTCTAAACCGCTGACACGGGAAAAGCTTGAGTACGTTCTTCACAAATATCTACACGTGAATGTATAAGGACCAGCGTTATGATTTACACTAAAAGTTTTCAAGAAGAGCACGCTAAAAACATAGATATCATGACATCATGTGCCCATTTGCACTCTGATCCGATGATCTATACCGATCTCTCAGGGGCTCTCATCGGTTGTAACGAAGCGTTGATGGAATTTCTAAATGTTGATACGTTGGATGAGGTTCAAACACTGGAACATTGGTTTGATCCGCAAGGGGTCAACTTATCGTATCTCCTCTCTAAATCGGGAGATTATCGGGGAAAAATACACGCGGAGGATCTGGAATATGATGTTGCCGTAAAATCGGAAGTCCTTGTTCTGGACGATTATCCGATTGTCGGTATCGTCTTTCGAGATACGTCGATTATTGAGCGGGCGCGTGCGGCTGAACGCTATTTTGAACACTTTAAAAATAAATTTTTAACCAATATCTCGCATGAATTCCGTACTCCGATGAATGCTATTGTCGGGTTTACCGACCTATTAAAAAGTTCTCCTTTGAGCTCATGGCAGCAAGAATACGTCCAAATGACGAGCCGAAGTGCCCATTCGATGATGCGCAATATCGAGAACCTTTTGGAACTGATGCAGGTTGAGAGCGGCAGTATCCATACCAATCTCGGTTTGTTCAATCCGCTTGAAGTGTATGAAAACTTTTCCATGCAATTTTGCGATTTGGCACTTTCCAAAGAGATTCGGCTGATGTTTTTGATCGACCCGCATTTGCCAAAATCGATGATCGGCGATCAGGATAAAATTCTTGCCATTTTGCGTAATCTCATCCAAAACGGTATTAAATTTACCGATGAGGGGGGAAGTGTTCTTGTCGAAATCCTGATTGTCAAAGAAGAGGGGAATTTTGTCGAGGTTGAGTATGCGGTGAGCGATACCGGTATCGGGATCGAAAATGAGCGGGTTAAAACGCTCTTGCGTCCGTTCGCTTCCGCATGGGAAAATCAGCGCAAAGGGAAAGACGGATTAGGGATCGGGCTTAGTCTTAGCCATAAATACGTCGATATGATGGATTCCCATTTGATGTTGGCATCAGAGAACGGAAAAGGGTCACGCTTCTCGTTCCGAATAAATCATCAGGTGAATGAAGAGGGTGCATTTGATTTTGTTGAGGGGACCCGTGCGGCTATTTATACCCAAGAACATCAATTGACAACCCAAGGGGCTTTGCTCTATAAATATTTAGAACTCTTTCATGTCGAAGGAAAAGTTATTCATGATTTGGTGAATACGGCGTTGCATGAAAGTGATGTCCTATTTTTGGATGTACCTCATTTGGCTAAAGCACAGATCGATGCACTCAAATCGGCATATCCAAGTTTACAAATCGTCCCTATATTAAAACAAGATTACGGGGATAAAGCCGATGCTATTATCGATTCGGTCGCTTCCATCGTGACATTGCCGATTTTACCGAGTTCGCTCCATAAAACTTTGGCGGTTATCTGGAAAATGATGCCGAAAGAGTATATTTCACGCTCTCATGAAGTACAAAGCATCTCCAAACCCGACAATATCAAAATATTGGTTGCCGAAGACAACCTTATCAATCTTAAGCTTCTTGAGACTATTTTACTACAGGAACATTATCGCGTCGTCGCGGTTGATAACGGTCAAAAAGCGGTTGATGTCTATTTGAGGGAACATTTTGATCTGGTCTTGATGGATATTGATATGCCGGTTATGGACGGATTGATGGCAAATCGCTTGATCAAAGAGATCGATAAACGTGATTCACGCGGATATGTTCCGGTTATCGCCCTCACGGCACATGCCTTGATCGGCGATCGGGAACGAATTGTTGCGGCGGGATTGGATGCCCACTTGGCCAAACCGATCGATAAAAATTTCCTTTTACAAACCATGGATCGCTATTTGAAAATCGCGCAGCAAAAACGTCAAGGAAATATCGTTTAACATTGATTGTTTTTTGCGTACTATACTGACAAATGTATTATAATGCCGAGATCAAATCCCCCTCGAAGAGAGGGGCAAATACAAGGATAGCAATGAAGCGATATTACAGCGCTTGGATTTTAGGTTTATTGTTGAGTGCTACGAGTGCTTCTGCCGCAGTTTTAGCAACCGTTAACGGAGATGAAATTACCTCCGATGAAGTCAATAAAGTATTGCTTGAAGGTACACAAGGACGTTTCGATTCTCTCCCTTCCGATAAACAAAACGAATTGCGTCAACGTATTATTGAGGGGATGATTGCCCAAGAATTGGTATATGACGATGCAAAACGTATCGGTGTATTGGATTCAAAAGAGTATAAACAAGAGCTTGAAGCATTGGTTAGCCGACTTAAAGTGCAATTGGCATCCAAAGTATGGGAACAACAACAATTCGAAGCGATCAAAGTCGATGCGAAAGAGGTTAAAGCCTATTTTGATGCGAATCCGGATGAGTTCGTGGACAAAGAAAAAATTCGTGCACGCCATATTTTGGTAAAAAGTGAAGCGGAAGCGCAAGCGGTTATCAAAAGTATGAGAGGGCTTAGCGGCGAAAAACTCAAAAATGAGTTTATTGCTCAAGCTAAATCCAAATCTACCGGACCTAGCGCGGCAAAAGGGGGAGACCTCGGTTACTTCCCGCGCGGACAAATGGTTCCTTCATTTAACGATGCGGCGTTCGCTATGAAAGAGGGGACGATGTCATCAACTCCGGTGCAAAGCCAGTTCGGTTATCACGTTATTTATATCGAAGATAAAAAAGCGGCAAAGAAACTCAGCTTTGATGAGGTCAAAAATTTCATTGAACAACGTTTGAAAATGGATAAATTTAAAGCAACCATGGAAAAAAAGATGGCTACACTTCGTGAAAAAGCAAAAATCACCTACCCTAAATAATTCAACTAACTCTCTTTAAACTCTCCCGCATTTGCGGGAACTCTTCTCCCCTTTTTTTTAGCAAAAATTTCTAGATCTGTTTTTACCCTTTTGTTCACGTATGCCCAAAAATCTCCAAAATAATTTGACGACAATATAATTATATACATAATAGTTATTATAATAACTATTTAAGCTCCGCTGCTCTACAATCCCGAAAATTTTTACAAAGGATACTCATGAGCTTCGAATCCGATAAGTCGATCGCTTTTCTCATCGCGAAAGCGCGTAACGTGCTCAAAAACGAGTTTGAGAATGAGTTAAAACCTTACGCATTGTCGTATGCTCATCGGGTTATTCTCATCCGTTTATCCGAAAAAGAGGGGTTGACTCAAAAAGAGCTGGCACAGGATACCTATTTCGAGCAATCCAATCTGACGCTTATGCTCGATAAATTGGAGTTAAAAGGGTTGGTAAAGCGCACCGCCAAAGAAAATGATCGAAGAGCCTACATCGTGACCATTACTCCTGAGGGGGCAAAATTGCGAGAGTTGCTCGTAAAAATGGGTGAGGATGTGATGGAAAAGGCATTAAACGGATTGTCCTCGGCGCAAAAAGGAGAGCTTTCGCATATGCTTCAACTAATATACGAGAATCTTAAAAGTACAAAATAATGGACTATTTACGGATACTGCTTCTGTTCACGGCACTGATTTTTGTCTCGGGATGTGTCCCTGCAATCCAAAAAGCGACCCCGATCCAAGAATCACAACTCAAAGGTGATCTGGAAAAAAACCTTGGACTGAGCGATATAGGCGAGAGAGAGCTTGTGCGAGATTGGTGGAGTGTCTTCGGGGATGCCCAGTTGAACAAGATTGTGGATGAATCGTTGCTCAATGCACCGAGCCTACAGACGCTCGAAGCACGATATGCCCAAGCCAACACTATCATCGATGCGATTCAATCGCGCAATGTCCCTCATATTGGTGCTGATGCGAGTGTGGTTCGTGAACGCTTTAGTGAAAACCATATTTTCCCCGCACCGCTCGGTGGGAGTACGAACATCCAGTATCTACCCCAATTAACTCTCGATTACGATTTTGATTTTTGGAATGAGCGAAAATCGCGCATTTCTGCTGCATACCATACGGCTTTGGCGCAAAGGGCTTTTATCGAATCGGCTAAAATCGCTCTGAGCAGTGCGATATGCGAACTATACGTTTCATGGAACTATGATGAAGAAAAACTGGGGGTATTGGGCGAGATGGAGCAAACGATCAACCAAGAGCTTGCGATCGTCGAAAAACAGTATCGCTTGGGCTTGATCGATGCAACGGCTATTAACGATAAAAAAGGTGCACGTTTTCAGGTTCAACAGCGCCAAGAGGAGCTAAAACGCTCTGTGGAGGGGAAAAAAGAGGCATTATGTGTTTTGGGCGGGTTTCTCCCCTCGTATGCGCAAACCCTAAAACGACCGAAAATCAATGAGATGGCAACGCTTCCGATCCCGAAAGAGGTACTGCTCGATCTCTTGGCTCGCCGTCCCGATGTCACCGTAGCAAAATATACGGTTTTGAGTAAGGGGTACACGATCGAAGAGGCGAAAGCACGCTATTATCCGAATATCAGTCTCTCGGGTGCGGTCGGGTTTACCTCTTTTAGTTTTTCAAAACTCATCGAGCATTCTTCATATACCCCATCAATTGGGATCGCTTTGTCGCTTCCGTTGTTCGATGGCGGTGAGAGAGATGCCCGTTTGAAAAACAGCCTCAGCGACTATAACGCGTCGGTTTATGAATACAACGGCGCTGTTATCAAAGCGGCGAACGAGGTTGTAATGCTCCTAAAACAATCTAAATTTCTAACTCGGCAACAACAACTCCATCACCATGAGATCGAAGCCCAAACAGCAAATCGGGAGATCGAGCGAAAAAGAGTTGTGAGCGGGTTGAGCCATAAGCTCCCCTATCTCTCCGCCCAAAAAGTGGTACAAGAGGGGCACATTGGGGCACTATCCCTCACTGAAACGAAAACGCTTCTCCAGATCAATCTGATCAAAGCATTGGGGGGCGGATACCGTGAGGATACCAATGCGAGCCGTTAACCTCTCTATGAACCTAGTGTATGCCCTCCCGTGGCGACGTGCACTCAACGAATGGCTGAGTATCGATGCTCCGATTTTAATCTATATGGTCAAAGCGACGATTGCGGGATTGATCGCATTATGGATCTCGATGAAACTCAATCTTCCCGATCCGAGAACCGCGATATTTACTGTTTTTATCGTGATGCAGCCGCAAAGCGGGTTGGTGTTTTCGAAAAGCTATTATCGCGTCGTCGGAACCATCGTCGGAGTAGGGATGTCCTTGTTAATGATGGGATTTTTTGCGCAGGACCCGATCTGGTTTATCGGTTTTTTTGCCCTTTGGATCGGTCTTTGTACGGCGGCAGGATTTAAATATCGCAATTTCCAATCGTATGGATTTGTTTTGGCGGGATATACCCTCTGTATTGTAGCCCTCCCCGTGATCGAGACCCCGTTGGAGGTATTTGACATCGCAGTGTCGCGTTTTTCGGAAGTGGTGGTGGGGATCATGTGTGCTACGATTATCAGCGACATCATTTTTCCGCGCCATCTCTCCGAGTCGCTTCTCACAGCCGAGCGGGAACGTTTCGGCAATATCCTCTCCACCCTCGCTGATCCGAGGGCGGTGTTTTCGGAATTTGATGAAAGTAACCCGTCGGTATCACGTTTTTCGAGCGGTGTCGTCGGGCTTAACGCTGTGCGAATCAACAGCGCGTATGAGAGCGGAAGCGATCAAAAAGAGCGTCAGCATTTCAGCCATCTCAATCATGAGTACATGAATCTCTCTACGACATTTCATTCTCTCAAAAGTATTATTGCGGCAATCCAAGAGGATGACAAAGCGTTATTGCAGGCTTTGGAATATCTGTATGCACCGATCGCATCAGCCTTGCAAACACGTCCGAATACCGTTGTTGATCCTGAGGATTTGAATCGTGTCATTGGGGAACTTTTAGAAGCTAAATACCGAGTACAGGAACGTTATGAGATAGGGCAAGTACGCTATGGAGATGATGATACCTATACCTCCGCAGGGTATCTGATAATCCGTCTATTAAGCGAACTTCACAATCACTGTGTAACGTATCTTTCCCTGATGAAACATCGTCTATCCGGTTCCGCAAGCAAAGAGTTGAGCCGATTTGTCCGCTTTTCCACCCATACCGATAATGTTTTGGTTGCTTTGGCGGCATTGCGCGGGAGCGGGGTATTACTCCTCAGTATGATGTTTTGGATATGGACGGCATGGCCTTATGCGACCCTTACGGTCACGATGGCGGTGGTTATCGGATTATTGCTCGGGACACTTCCCAGTCCCATCGATGGAGTCAAAGATTTTTTTAAAGGCTCTGTATTAGCCCTCGGTTTTGCCGCATTGTACGATTTTTTTATCATTCCGGCATACACGTCGGATCTTCTCACTTTGGGGATTCTTATTGCTCCGGTCTTAGCCTTTGTCGGATGGATGACGACACGAGCGAAACTCGCGATTTTTTCATTCGGATTTGTCTTTATGTTTATGAGCCAATGTGCGCTTGATCCTATGTACAAAATAGACCCAACCAAATTTTTAGAGAGCTCTTTGGCGGCATTGATCGGTGTGGTCTTTGGCGGGATGGCCTATTTGCTCGTCAACTTTTGGTCTTGTTCTCTCACCCAAAAGCGGGTTGCAAAAATACTGCGTCGTCAGATCGTGCGGGTGTGTGAGGGGGAGTTAACGATTGAGAGAAGTGCATTGGAAAGTACCGGACGCGATTTGGTCCAGCAGTTTTCGACACAGGGGCGGCTCAATATGCGCTCCAGTCGTTTGGTTTTCGAATGGCTTCTGGCGACGCTCGAAATCGGGCGCTCCGTTTTAGCCATTCGGCGAAGTCTCAATCGGATACCGCCGCAGTTTCATTCTCACTCTCCGGTTAAGGCATTGGAATCCATAAAGGATTTTTTTGAAGAGCCTTCCGATGTGGGGCGTGTAGATTTGCTAAATACCTTAAATGAGACGATTCATGCTCTGCGCAGCGGAGCGTATCCGAGTGAGCGAGGGGCGCTTAAACGCTATGAGATGCTGATTGTTGAATGTGCACTGATACGGACGATCGTGTTTAATTCGACTACATTCCCTCTGATCAAGGAGGATTCATGCCGTTAGATATAACGCTCTTCGGTATCCAGATGCCGACCCTTTTACCGATTTTCGCATTCAGTGCCGTAGTGCAGATTTTGGTTGATCGGATCATGTCGGATACCGGTTTTTATACGTATGTATGGCATCCGGGGTTGTTTCGAACGGCGGTATTCGTTTGTTTGTTTACGACACCGTGTTTACTGATTTATCGCTAAGGAACCATTATGAATAAAAATACCAAACTCGCCAAACTTTTACGTTTTGCCATCACCTTCGCCGTTGTTTCACTCGCCGTATTTTTAGGGGTAATGTTGTGGGATAACTATATGAACAGCGCATGGACCCGAGACGGCCGTGTTCGTGCCGATGTCGTGATGATCGCACCGGATGTCGGGGGATTGGTGAGCCGTGTCGCCGTCGTTGATAACCAGTTCGTCCGAAAAGGGGATCTTCTCTATCAAATCGACGATGTCCGTTTTCACCATGCCCTCACCGCTGCCGTTGCGATAGCACAAACGCGCAAAGCCGAATATAAGATGAAAAAACATCAATCCTCCCGCCGGAGTGCCGCGGATGATGAGGTCGTATCTGCCGAAAATCGCGACGATGCTCTCTATGATGCCCAAATCGCCCGTGCCAAATACGAAGAGGCGATGGCGCAGGTCGAGACCGAAAAACTCAATATCGAACGTTCCGCTGTTCGTGCCTCAACCGATGGATGGGTATCGAATCTACTGCTTCGCAAAGGGGACTATGTTCAAGCCGGTGAGAAGCGCCTCGCCCTCATTACCGGTGGATCGTTTTGGGTGTACGGCTATTTTGAGGAGCATAAACTCCCTCTCATTCACATCGGTGATAAAGCGCAAATGAAAATGTTAGGGACTAAGTACGTCGTAAAAGGGCATGTGGAAAGTATAGCCAGAGGGATTGCGGATCGGGACAATACGACGGACGGACGGCTTTTGGCGAATGTCAATCCGATCTTTACGTGGGTACGGTTGGCTCAGCGCATTCCCGTTCGTATTCACATCGATGAGATACCCAAAGGGATGAACTTGAGTGCTGGGATGACCTGTTCGGTGAGTATCATCCCGAATAAATCCGATCAGAGGAGCGCCCATAAACAATAATGCGTATAGGCTCATCGAAAGTATCTAATATCAAAAACAAGGAAATAAAATTATGAAAAAGGTAGTGGGATTAATGATAGCAGGAGTTGCAACGGCGTGTTTTGCCGATGCGTTATCTGAGGGCAAAGCGGCATTAGAGCAAAAGCGCTATCTCGATGCGATCAGTGCATTTACCCAATCGTGCGAGAGCGGGAATGCTACAGGGTGTTTGAACCTCGGTGCTATGTATGAAAACGGAGTCGGGACAGCCCAAAATAAATACAAAGCCTCAACTCTCTACGCACAAGCATGTCGTGCCAAAGAAGCGCTGGGATGTGCCAATATGGCACTCTCTTACGATACCCCTTGAGGGGAAGGGAAACAACATGAAACGATATTATGCCGCGTTGAGCTTGAGCCTGTTTCTTATCGGTAACAGTGCATTGGCGGAGGTAGTAGTACGGGTTAATGATGATGAGATCACCACCGAAGAGGTGAATAAAGTGTTGATGGAGGGGACTCAGGGACGTTTTGATTCCCTCTCTTCGGATAAACAAAACGAATTGCGCCATCGAATTATCGAGGGGATGATTGCCCAAGAACTCGTGTATGACGATGCCCAAAAAACAGGGGTACTCGAATCCAAAGAATTTAAGCATGAGTTCGATGCCCTGCAAAGTCGTCTAAAGGTACAACTTGCCTCAAAATTATGGGAGCAGGAGCAGTTTGACGCGATCAGAGTGAACCCCAAAGAGGTACAAAAATATTACGATACGAATCCGAATGAATTTATCGATAAAGAGAAAATTCATGCTCGCCATATACTTGTTAAAAGTAGAGCTGAAGCCGAATCGATTATTGCGGTTTTGAAACCGTTGAGAGGTGAAAAGCTCAAAAATGAGTTTATTGCTCAAGCCAAATCACAATCCATCGGTTCCAGTGCCGCCAGAGGAGGGGATTTGGGATATTTTTCACGCGGACAAATGGTGCCGTCTTTTAACGATGCGGCATTTTCAATGCGAGTCGGCATGATCTCATCTGTACCGGTGGAGAGCCAATTCGGTTACCATATCATCTACATCGAAGATAGAAAACCGGCAAAAAAAATGGGATTTTCCATGGTAAAAAGTGTTATAGAACAGCGTTTGAAAATGGATAAGTTTAAAGTGAGTATGGAAAAAAAGATAGCATCATTACACGAAAAAGCAAAAATTGTGTATAGCAAAGATCGATAACTCGGTCTCCCAGTTTGGGAGATTGAGCTTTTTTTATATATTGTAATGAAAAGTGTGCTTTAATTCATCTTACCACCTCTAAAAAAAGGGAATTTATGAAAAAAACCATACTAATTACGGCACTTTTGGCACCGTTATGGGCAATTGCGGCGATGAACATTACGACAAACGAGCAGGTTTCGCAGTCGCTGAAACCCGATGTCCTTCAAGGGAATCTTAGCTTCGAAGAGGAAAGCAAAAGTTCCAATACGATCAAAGAGCACCTTAATGCCATTGTTCTTGCGGTAAAAGGGTTCGATCCTAAAGGGGAGTTTTGTCAAGGGGGTGGATACCATCTCTCACCGCGTTACAGCTACAAAGATCAAAAACGAGAGTTCATCGGCTATAGCGGTAACTTGAATTTCGGATGTGAATTTAAAACGATTGAGGACTATAACGCACTCATCACCAAAATCGATAAAGTGAATGTTCCGAGTGTGCGCAAATCGGAGGGGGCATTATCGTGGGGCGTCAGTGAAAAAAACCAAAAAATGGTTAAACAAGGGTTGCGTGCAGAGTTGTTGCGCACCGCGAAAGCTCAAGCCGATGCGTTTTCCAAAGAGACGGGGATGGTGTGTGTCGTGGAATCGGTAAATTTCGGCGCTATAGCGCAACCTAGACCTATAATGATGAAAGCGATGATGATCGCGGACTCGGTTGCTACCGAGAACCCGATCCAACGAAATGAGGAGTCAACCCTCGATGCGGTGGTGAGCTATAGTTGCTCAACCCGCATTCCGTGATTCTTTAGCCGTTTAGAATATCGAGTGTTTTTTCATAGGTTTGCAGTTTTATCACTTCTTCATTAAGCTCTTCGGTCAGCATTGATTGGGATTGTAACTCTTGAGAAATGAGTTGACTCTCATGAGAGAGCTTCTCCATGTCATTAGAGAGCGATGAACTCTTCGATGCCATATCGATGAGACCGCTGCTCACACCGCTCATCGTATCGCTGATGCTCTCAACCGCTTGGATAATAGTGCTAACGGAAGCATTGGTTTCTGAGAGACTTTTTTGCGTCCGTTCCGCGAGTTTGCGTACTTCATCGGCAACCACGGCAAATCCGCGTCCGTGTTCGCCTGCCCGCGCCGCTTCGATGGCGGCATTGAGGGCGAGGAGATTGGTTTGATCGGCGATGTCGGCAATAACACTCAAAACGGCCCGTATTTCGCGTACATTTCCGGTAAGTGCCTCCACTTCAGAGGAAAGGTTGCTGTTATCGGCACTGCTTTTTTCCATATTATTTGAGAAGAGGGTAAATTGGTTTTTAACATCCGAGAGTTGGTTCCCGATCGTATCGATCGATTCAACGGCATTTTTGATCGAGCTTCCGACGGTTTGGATAATCGGCATACTCTCTTTCATTTGTGCCAGCATCGCTTTATTGATCGCATCAATCATGCTTTGGCGATTGATTTTACGTAGGAGGAAATAACTTTTGAATCCGGCGTATTTTTGGACAAAACTGTCGATATACTCATCACTAAAGCTCTCATTGCCGATACGGTAAAAGAAAATAGCCGTGAGGGTTTGGTTGATATTGACCCCCAATAGTTCCCCAAACGTTGAAAAACCGGCAACCGGTATATCGCTGAACGTACGAAGGGCATTGAGCTCTTTGGCGTTGAACAAGCGCCGTAAAATACAATCGTTGAAAATCGCTCCGATCGCTTTGGGCTTATTTCGACTAAATTCGGCATAGTTCGTCGACGTTGTTTGGACAAAATCGGTTTTTTCGAGGAGGAGAAGCTCTTCACCCGCTTCAATATCGCAGTAAAAATGGATAGCTCCGGCACTAGCATCGATCGATGCGATAGAACGGACATAGATCTCTCCGTTAATCTCAATCCCGAAGGTATAGTTTGCGAGTTTTGCATCGAGTTGCTGGGGTGAACATCCAAAATGTGCCGCTAGTGCTTCAACGGCACCGATTTGAGCGTTCGTTTTGGTATCGAGGAACGCACTGATGACTCGTTTGATCGGATCAGCGGCTAATACCGAAAACTTGGTGACGGTTTTACGGAAGTTTTGGCTTTTGAAAATACCGAATCGATAGGATGGGGTAAATTTTATAAAGGTGATGATGGCATGGTGGCGCAGTGCGCGTGTCCCGTCAAAAACATAGGTATCCTTGAAATCGAGTTTTCCGCCGGCACTCCCCCCGACGAGGAGACACGGAAAACTTCCGACATTGTAAACCGCTTCCATAAAGAAACTTTCGCTGGCGGAGAGACCGTCGATGAGGGTATAGCCGAGGGTATCTTCATGGTTCATTTTAAACGGTACACGGATACGTCGAAGCTCATCGCTGATGGCGGAAACCCGATCACTGGCTGTTTTGGAACTGCTTTGCATATCTTCGCTTTTGAGCGGAACGGAAGCGACAAATACATCGCTGATCATCTCTTTGGCGAACACCATTAAAACGATGTTATCGCCTGTCCCCGCATCAGATTGGGAATAGAGATTTGAGAGTGGATTGGATTTGTCAAAACTGCATAGCTCTCCCGCCGTTGTGGAGAGAATAAGGGTCGTGTCATTCGGAAGAGCTTGTTTGAGGCGTGAGGAGACAGAGGCAAAATCAAGGCTAGGAGAGACAAACCCGATAACGACTCTCGGGTCGATCCCTAGACGGTCAAGTTTTCCGGAACTGATCTCACTTTCACGTAAGGTGATAGACATCATGGGTGTATTGTCATTGGGACGTGTCGTCTCTTGCATTGTATCCGTTGTTTTAAAAAGACCGAACATAGTCTCTCCTTTACCATCAGTTATAATTTATCAATGGTAACATACAAATGGTCATGTAGCGGTCATTTTATGAAAAAAATATGAGTTGGAAAGGGCAAAGAGCTTTTCAGCCCTTTGCGAGAAGTAAAGTAGAGTTAGTTTCGATTAATAGCGTTCAAATCATCAAATGCCGCTTTTACACGGTTGACCAATGTTTTTTGTCCGTCACGAAGCCATTTGCGAGGATCGTAATATTTTTTATTCGGTTTCTCTTCCCCCTCTGGGTTTCCGATTTGCCCTTGGAGATAATCTTTATATTTTTCATAATAATCTTTGACCCCTTCCCATGTTGCCCATTGGGTATCGGTGTCGATGTTCATTTTGATGACGCCGTAGCTGATCGCTTCGCGGATCTCTTCGTGGGTAGAACCTGAACCTCCGTGGAATACGAAGTTCACCGGTTTGTCCGACGCGGTAGCGAATTTCTCTTGGATATATTTTTGAGAGTTATTGAGGATGATAGGGGTGAGGACGACATTCCCCGGTTTGTACACACCGTGGACGTTTCCGAATGATGCGGCGATCGTGAAACGCTCACTTACGGCACTGAGCCGCTCATACGCATAGGCGACATCTTCTGGCTGCGTATAGAGGAGGGCATTGTCGATGTTGGAGTTATCGACACCGTCTTCTTCTCCACCCGTAACACCGAGCTCGATTTCGAGTGTCATCCCGATTTTAGACATACGTTTCATATATTCGACACAGGTTGATACATTCTCTTCCAACGACTCTTCAGAGAGGTCGAGCATGTGAGAGCTAAAAAGTGGTTTGCCGTATTGTGCATAGTGTTTTTCACCCGCATCGAGGAGGGCATCGATCCACGGAAGAAGGTGGCGTGCCGCATGATCGGTGTGCAAGATAACGGGGATACCGTAGAGCTCCGCCATGGCATGAACGTGCAGTGCCCCTGCAATCGCTCCGGCGATGGCCGCTTTTTCGTTGTCGTTAC
This sequence comes from Sulfuricurvum sp., assembly GCF_036279695.1. GTDB lineage: Bacteria > Campylobacterota > Campylobacteria > Campylobacterales > Sulfurimonadaceae > Sulfuricurvum. The sequence continues at coordinate 42,584 of NZ_DASUIQ010000052.1, read as the reverse complement.
TGAGCCCTTTTCCTGCATAATAGCTGGCTCCGCCGTTTGAGAATTGGATGATTACCGGCGAATTGACCAGCTTGGCCGCTTCGAGGACACCGTTGATTGAGTCGGTATTGACCACATTGACCGCAGGGAGTGCAAATCCCTCTTGTTTCGCAATTTCAAAAAGTTTTTGTACATCATCACCGAAAATGACTCCCGGCTTCATCACGTCTAAAATATTTACGGACATTGCTTTACCCCACTGTTAAAATAGACGATATTATAACCTTAGAGCAATAATGTTAGAATTAAAAAAAAGGGGCTCGGTTTTGATACGTATCGTTCTTGCGTTTTTTATCAGCTGTGGGATAGTATCCGCCGCCTCTAATCCTCTCGTATTTAACACGCTGGCTGAGCCGCTCCAAAAAAGCACCACTTCCATTGAAAAACTGAGCCAAAAGCCGGTGATGGAACCCAACAAACAGATTTTACGAAATTTTTTGAACGGTGTTGAGGCGACATTGAGCGTGGGTCGTGAACTCTCCGATGTTAAGAAGGTGGATAATGAGCTCTTGAATACCTATCTCAAAGAGTTGCGGGAACTTGCACGAGCCAAAGAATCCATCGATGTGCTGTATCGAAAGTCACTCAATACGGCAATGGCACAGAGCGACAAAAAGAGCTTTGAAGAGTTGGTTTCCGTTCCGCTCGATCCGCTCGATCATCCTCGTCTTCGTGCCGAGGTGATAGCGTTCTACCAAAAAAACTATCCGCACCATTCGATAAAAAGTATCGATGCATTGTGCGATGAACAGGCATTGGAAGAAAAAAGTATCAAAGTAGCTATTGAGCAAGAACAGGCGTACGAAGAACATTTGCGGATTCTAAAACGCTCTGAGGTCTCGAGCATTAAGAAGTTAGCGCAGATCGGTTCTCGCAACAGTGTGATTTTGAGTGCGGAGTCTAACAGGGCGGGGGGATTTGAGTTTGAAGCGGAAAATTTAAACCCCTATACGGTGACGATGAGCATCGATTTCGAGTATTTGAATAATCTCAAAGCTTCCGGAAAAATTCCGTTGTTTATCGAGATTCCCGGACGGAGTAAAAAACGGGTGTTGGAACTCTCCCGTATCTCTTCGGAATTGGGGGTTGATTACCGCTCCTCCTACGGATGGGTCAGAGGGTCGGCATTCGCGGTGCATCAAGACAGTTATCTCTATCGCCTCCCTTTTATTTCGGGCGGGGTTGTCCGTGTTTCTCAAGGGTATAACGGAGAATCAACCCACAAAGGGCTATCGGCGTATGCCGTCGATTTTCCGGTTCCGGTCGGGACTCCGATATATGCCGCGCGAGAGGGGATCGTTGTGGGTTCTGAGGGGAGCAATAATATCGGCGGGGTAGGGGCTGAATATCGGCAGTATGCCAATTATGTGATTATCGAACACAGCGATGGGACGATGGGGAACTATTACCATTTGAAACAACAGGGTGCGGTTGCTGCAATAGGGCAAAAAGTTTCCAAAGGCGATCTCATCGGTTACTCCGGAAATACGGGAAATACGAGCGGTCCTCATCTTCATTTCAGCGTGAGCAAAGTAGATCCGATCTCAATGCGCCGCCCGATGAATCTGCCGATTAAGATCCAAAGCGCGGAGGGAATTGTGACCTTACCTCGGAAAGGTGATCGGTATACAGTACAATAAAGTAACATACAAGGTCATAGAATGGTCATAATAAGGTGCAATTGCAATACAATTGCGATACAATAACATACACCGATAATAACAGTGGAGTCTTTGAATGTTTAATACCGTCAAATCAAAAATAATTTTTTCAACATTAATGTTTAGCTTTATGGGATTAGGTGCCATCTATTGGTATCTAACAACGACTTTTCATGATTTTTCAAACGAGACGGCCAAACGCTCTTTGAACATGCTCAGTGAATCTATCTTCCAAACCTTGACCGGCAGTATGTTGGCGGGTGATCCTGCCGTGGTAGCCGAAACGATTGCCAAAGCGCAAAAAATCGACGGAATAGCCGGATTAAAAGTTGAAAAATCCCAAGCGGTTATCGATTTATTGGCACCGGATGCCAAGTTTACGGAAGAGCCTCTTATCAAAGAGGTGTTTAAAAGTAAAAAGCCCCAAGTGGTTGAAAATACAAACGGCAAGCATACGATTCGTCTTCTTCAGCCTCTTATCGCCGAAGAGAAATGTTTGGCTTGTCATACCAACGTACAGGTTGGAGATACGTTGGGGGTGATGGATTTAGTCATCTCATTGGAAAAAAACGATGCCGAGATCGGTAAAACCCAAACGGTTTTATTGATTGCTCTGAGTATCGTCGTCATCGCCTTTATTTCGGTGATGAATATCTTCTTCGGTAAAGAGGTATTGGCACCTTTGGAAGGGTTGCGAAGCCGTATCGGTGCATTGGTCAGCGGGGATAAAGATTTAACCAAACGTCTTGAAGTGGTTAAAAAAGATGAGTTTTCCGATGCGGCAAGAGCGGTTAATAATTTCGTCTCTATGGTGCAAGAGACGGTGAATGAGGTCAAAGAACTGGGTCGCCAAAATTCGACGATTGCGACAACGATTACCGATGCTACGAAAATTATTTCAGCAGGGGTGGATCAAGAACGCCAAATCGTCGAGGCGGCGACGCAAAAGAGTCATTCGATCAAAGATATTCTCTCAGGAGCCATCACGATCTCTGAGCAAACACAGCGCAATGTGGCGAATGCAAACACTGAACTGGTAACGGCAAAAGACGCACTCTATCGTCTCGTGAAAGAGGTAGAGGGGTACATCGAAACAGAACATGAGATGTCTTCACAGCTTATTTTGTTGCGCAATGATGCCGATCAAGTTAAAAATGTCCTTAGTGTTATCAAAGATATTGCCGATCAAACCAACCTTTTAGCGCTGAATGCGGCAATCGAAGCGGCACGTGCGGGTGAACACGGTCGCGGATTTGCGGTGGTCGCCGATGAAGTACGCAAACTCGCAGAGCGAACACAGAAAAGTTTGACTGAGATTGAGATCAGTGTCGGGACGATCGTACAAGCGGTGAATGACGTGAGTGATCGAATGGGTGAAAATGCCGACAGTATGAACGAGTTGACCGTTATCTCGAATGAAGTAGAAGAGAAAATCTCTGCAACGTCGTCCGAGATGGAGCGTTCTGTTTCGGTCGCACAGCGCTCGTATAATGATTCGGTTGAAGTTGTTGGTCATATTGAATGGATCATTGAGCGAATTTCTCAAATCAATGTCGTCTCTGAATCCAACCAAAAAAGTGTCGAACAAATCCAAAACGATTCTGCACAGCTGTTGCAGGTTGCACAATCGCTCTCTGCCCGTATCAATGAGTTTAAGAGCTAAACACTCCGAGCCAAAGGGTGTTTGGAGCCGTTGAACACACCCTGTGACGGGTGTGCTTCGGGATAAACAGATAGTCTCCGCGCTGAAGATTCAGCATTTGGTTATCGATTTCGAGTACCGCTTCGCCCTCTAACACTATTACCCATTCATCTTGATCTTGATCGTACACTTCTCCCGCTGTTTTAAGCCATGATCGGATGCACTCGATTTTTATGGAACCGTTTTGAAAAAGAGGGGTAAAAATTTCGCTGTTTTCCTCAGGAGAGGTATTGTCATAAAGGTTGTTTAGACGGATCAAGAAAGTCTCCTAAGTTAACGCATGATATGATGTCGTATTATAAACCAACAGCAGAGAACTTATGAAAAATATTGTTTTAATCGGCTTTATGGGTGTCGGGAAAGGTTCCGTAGCACGTGAGATTGTCAAACAGTCGGATTTGGTTGCTTTGGATACGGATGATATTATTGAGAGCATGGAAAACCGCCGCATCAAAAAAATATTTGCCGAAGAGGGTGAAGAGTATTTTCGGGAGTTGGAGCGTAAAGTTGCCCGTTGGCTCCAAAAAGAGGTTAAAGGGACATTGATCTCTACTGGAGGGGGCTTTTTTAAAGTGCCGAATATTAAAAAAATCGGAACGGTTGTCTATTTGTCCGCGCCGTTTGAGACGATTCACGGTCGTATTCTCGCTCACCCCGATGCCGAAAAAAAATTGCGTAAACGTCCTTTGTTTCAGGATGTTGACAAAGCGATCAAGCTCTATGACGATCGCTCGGCTTTGTATAAAAAAGTAGCCGATATTACGATCGATGTGAGTAACAAAGAGATTGCCGATATTGCCAAAGAGATCCTCAAAAAGGTAAAATGAGATGGTAAAAATTGTATTTATTATCGCTTTGAGCGTATTTTCGCTGTTTGGGGCGGAGATTAAATGGGAAAAGAACATCACTTCAGCCGTGCAACGCGCGGACAAAGAACATAAGCCGTTAATGGTACTGGTAACAAAAAACGGGTGCCGATGGTGTGATATATTCAAACAAAAAACCCTTTCAAACCCAAAAATTATTGCGGTTTTGAATCGCGATTTTATCGCTGTCGAGGGGATCGTCGATGAGGGGAGTGTACCACCGTCTCTGATGACACAAGGGACTCCCGCTACATGGTTTATCAAAGGGAGAACCCCGATGTTTGAACCGATTATGGGAGCCGCTGATAGCGTGGATTTCCTTGATGCTCTGGATGTTGTGAAACAAGAGTACAAAAATAATGCAACGAAAAAGTAAAAAGGAGAGTAAATGACCCTTATTCATACCAATGAACCCAATTTTAAATCGGTTTTTAGTGAGCTGCTAGGGCGCGGAAAAATGGATATGGAACATGTTTCCACCATTGTCAAAGGGCTAATTGACGAGATTCGCGCCGATGATGATGCCGCATTGATACGGCATATCTCGAAATTTGACCGATGGAGCCCCGCATCCGGTGCAGAATTGCGTATTGATACGGCGGATATGAAACGTGCGTATGAAGCGTTGGATGCGACACTCAAAGCATCCTTGCATTTGGCGTATGACCGCATCCGATCCTATCACGAAAAACAGCTTCCGAAAAGCTGGTTCGATACCGAAGCCAACGGAACGATTTTAGGGCAGAAAGTGACTCCCGTGGATCGCGCCGGTCTTTATATCCCCGGAGGAAAAGCGGCGTATCCGAGTTCGCTCTTGATGAATGTTATCCCTGCCCAAGTCGCAGGGGTAGAGCATATTGTGGTTACGACACCGACACCCGATAATGAGCCTAATGAACTGTTGCTGGCGGCATGTCATTTGTGCGGTGTAACCGAGGTTTTCAAAGTCGGCGGAGCAAGTGCGATTGCCGCGATGGCATACGGGACGGCAACGATTCCGAAAGTAGATGTTATCACGGGACCGGGTAATATTTTTGTCGCAACCGCGAAAAAAATGGTGTTCGGAGAGGTCAATATCGACATGATCGCGGGGCCGAGTGAGATCGGAGTACTAGCCGATGATTCGGCGAATCCTGTCCATATTGCGATTGATTTGCTCTCTCAGGCGGAACACGATGAGATGGCAAGCTCTATCTTGATCACACCGTCTCAAAAATTTGCGGATGCGTGTGCGGTTGAAATTGAGAATTGGCTCAAAAAGCTTCCGCGTGAAGAGATCGCTCGCCGCTCGATTGAAGAACGTGCGGCTATTATCGTGACCAACACGATGGAAGAGGCGGTAGCTCTGATGAACGAGATCGCCCCTGAACATCTCGAAGTAGCGACCGACAACCCTTTTGCACTCCTCCCTTCGATCAAACACGCAGGGGCGATATTCTTGGGTCACTATACTCCCGAAGCGATCGGTGATTACGTTGCAGGACCGAATCACACCCTCCCTACCGGAGGGACGGCGAAGTTCTATTCACCGCTCGGGGTTGAGAACTTTATGAAGAAGTCTTCTATCATCTCCTTTTCACGCCAAGCGATCAATGAGATCGGTGAGGCATGTGCACTAATCGCCCATACTGAAGGGCTGGGTGCCCACGAAGCATCGGTTCGCTGTCGACTCGATTCATAAATCTTTTTTATTCTTCTCTTCCCCTTCGCGGGAAATATTTTCAAACGGTTACATATCAAAAAGTTATAGCAAAAAGTTATCACTTTTTAGTTTCGGTTAAACCTAATTTAGCTACCATCAACCCAGCAGTAATGCCGTTAAATGCCTGTAATCACGGCATCGAATAAAGATTATTCATGTTACTTATGACATGGATGACAGCAACGTGAATCAGGAATAAGGAGAATATATGCAATTGGGTTTCTTGGTAGACCTTCGTCTCTGTATGGGATGTAAGGGCTGTGAGATCGCTTGTAAAGTGGAAAATGAAGTTCCGCTGTCTACATGGCGTCTACGTGTTAAATATGTTGATGTGGGAACTTTCCCCGAAACGAAGCGTACATTTACACCGCTTCGTTGTAATCACTGTGCGAATGCGCCGTGTGAACGTATTTGTCCGGTCAGTGCATTGCACTATCTCGAAAACGGTATCGTAAACATCGATAAAGAGCGTTGTATCGGATGTGCGGGATGTGTTATGGCGTGTCCGTACGGTGCGATCTACATCGATCCGCAAACCCAAACGGCCGATAAATGTACCTATTGTGCTCACCGTGTTGCCAGTTCAATGATGCCATCGTGTGTCGTAGCGTGTCCGGTTGAAGCGAATATTTTCGGTGATTTGGAAGATCCGATGTCAAATATCAGCAAATATATTGCATCTCATCAAGGCAATGTCCAAGTTCGTAAAGTGGAAAAAGGGACCAACCCTCACCATTTCTACGTCGGCGGAGGCAATGTAACATTGAACCCTCTCGCTTCGTTCCGTGGAGAAGGTCATAACCTCTTTAATAATCTAAAACATCTCCCGATAGGAGGGCACTAATGGTACATGAAACACTAGCCGCTACAAACGCCATTGTAACTCTTGACGTGGCGCTTCCGGGGATCGTTTGGGGTTGGATTATCACGATGAATATGTGGGCAAAAAGTATCGGTACCGGTATTATTTTTATCACTTTTTTCTTGTTGAAAAAATATCCGGAACAAACCGGTTTTATCCGTTTTCCCTCAGTTGCGATTTCAATCGTATTTATCCATATTTTCCTATTTTTTACGGTCATTGATTTACATCAAATGTTCCGTTTCTGGCATATTTTCTTCTATCCGCATTTGACATCGGCGATTACGATCGGTGCATGGATGGCTACCGGTTTCGTCGGTCTTTTGTTGGCGATGGCGTATGCGATTTACATGAAAAAAGACGAAGCGATGTACGACAAATATTTGGGTTGGACCACATTGTTGGCGATTCCGGTTACGTTGTACACTGCGGGATTAATGGCAGAGTCAACCGCACGTGAGTTGTGGCAAATGCCGACTGAATCGGCTCAAATGATCTTGGCGGCATTGCTCGCAGGGTCTGCAACGATGATTCTCCTCGGCGGAAACAAATTTTCCGATGCGGTTAAAAAAGATTTAGCGATTATTTTGGGTCTCAGTGCGGCGGCGGCATTTATTCTCTATATGTCTGAGCTTATTTTCGGCGGAATGAAAGCCGAAGAGGTAGCGGCGACATTGGCCTTTGTTAAAGGGGGTGAATACACCGCAATGTTCTGGATCGGTCAAGTGATGGCATTCTTGGCTCCGATGGCATTGGTATGTTTGAGTTTGAAAAACAAATCGTATTATTTGTTAAAAATCGCTGCCGTATCGGCGTTGGTCGGTTTGTGGGTGAGCAAACACGTTTGGCTCGTTATTCCACAATTGTTAAATATGAGCTAAGAGGTAGATTATGATGTATTTAGAAAGCAGAAGAACATTTTTAAAAGGGACCGCGCTCACTGTAGCCGGTGCCGCGATTGCTAAGGGTGTATTTTCCACCGATGCAGCCGCTGAATCGATTGAGAAAAGCAAATTTACCAATACTCCCGATACGTTGTCGTTTTACCCTCCTTTGGATCAATGGGGACAATTCCAAGAACTCAGCGGGGTAGACTGGAAACGCGGCGGTATCGATCGTCACGGTGTACAAAGCGAAGAGAACCCTGATGGTATCTATGTAAACGATTTCATGATCGTTCCGACAGCATGTTCGAACTGTGAAGCTTCATGCGGACTCACGGCGTGGATCGACAAAAAAACCTTTACCGTCAAAAAATATATGGGGAATCCGTTACATCCGGGTTCACGCGGGCGTAACTGTGCAAAAGGGTACGCGGTTCAATCGCAAATGTACGATCCCGATCGTATCCCGTTTCCACTCAAACGTGCTCCAGGTTCTAAACGCGGTGAGGGAAAATGGATCCGTACCACATGGGATGAGGCGATGACTACCATCGGTAAAAAAATGGCCGATACGATTCGTAAAGGGGATCTACTCTCCAAAAAATCGGTAATGTACCATGTCGGTCGTCCGAATGAGAATGGGTTTGTTCCACAAGTGTGGGAAACTTTAGGACTCGATTCTTACAACTCTCATACGAATATCTGTTCATCTAACGGACGTACTCCGACGATTTGGACGGCGAACGATGACCGTACCAGTCCGGACTGGGCAAATGCCAAACTTATCTTCTTGAACTCTTCCCACGCGGCGGATGCAGGTCACTATTTTGCTCAATCGGCGGCATTTATCGCCGATGCGCGTAAAAAAGGTGCGAAGATGGTCGTTATGGACCCTCGTATGTCGAACTCTGCGGGGATGTCGGATTTGTGGATCGCGGCGTGGCCGGGGACGGAAGCGGCAATTTACCTTTATTTGGCAAACCGTATCCTTAGTGAAAACATGGTCGATAAAAAATTCGTCAAAAAATGGTTCAACTGGGAAACGTTGATGAACGATTCCGAGCATTTGAATTTTATGCTTGAGAAAAAACAGATTACCAAGCTACCTGCTGGGCGTGATTTTGATAGTTATATCGAACTTCTCAAAGACATGTATGCTCCTTATACGCTTGAGTATGCAGTTAAAGAGACGCATGTACCGGCGTATAAACTCGAAAAATTGTATGAAATGTTCATTTGGGCAGGGGATGCGATCTCTACCTATATCTGGCGTGCGGCGGCTGCGGGGAACCGTGGTGCATGGATGGGTGGACGTGCGGCGTATTTCTGTATCGGTCTTCGCGGTGCTATCGGAACCGAGGGGGGAACCTTCTTCCACCACTGGCATGTTATCTCCGTTTCGGGTAAAGGCGGAAGCGCTACCGTAGGTCAAGGGGTTTCGGGTGCGGATGTACCGAAAGTTCAGGCATGGAATGAGCTTACGTGGCCGCCGGAATGGCCGTTGTCAACGTATGAACTTTCGTATCTTCTCCCCCATCTTTTGAGCGATAAAGAGTGGCAGAAAAAATGGAATGATCGCGGATTGACCGTGCCGGGTAAACTCGCGGTGTGGATTCCACGTATGTACAATCCGGTATGGATCAATCCGGACGGATTCCGTTGGATCGAAGTGCTCAAAAACGAAGAGATTATGGAACTTACCATGAACCTCTCTCCGGTATGGTCAGAAACTAACTGGTATATGGACTATGTCCTCCCTGTCGGATTGGCGGGTGAGAGACATGACCAACACTCCGAAGCAACGATGCCGGCACGCTGGACAACGTTCCGTCAACCGGTATTGCGCGTAGCACTCGAAAAATCGGGATGGAAACCTAAAAATCCTGCCCGTGCGACGCTCGAAGCGCATATCAAAGCAGGTCTGGGTGAAGTATGGGAAGAGAATGAGTTTTGGTTCCAACTCTGTACCGATTTCATCGATCCGGACGGCTCTCTCGGTATCAGAAAAATGTGGGAATCCAAACGTCATCCGGGTAAACCGGTTACCATCGCTGAATGGTACGATGCGGCGTTCGGAGATAACTTGCCGAAGCTCAAAGAGACGGCAACCAATGATGCTCGTTATATGAACGAAGAGTTTCCGGTCTATTCATACCTCCGTGATCACGGTGTATGGATGGAAGAAGATAAGATCTATCATGCAATGGAACGCGAGCTAAAAATGGTCGACGGTGAAGTGATTTCACACGGTCATAAATTTGATGCAGGATCAATGAGCGTAGGTGCAGGTGGAGTTATCAAAGCGCTCGATCATCATGGTAAAGAAAAAAGTATCGGTGTAGAGATCGACGGCAAGAAAATGGAAGGATTCGCTACCCTTTCTAAAAAGTTAGAATTCTATACTCAGTGGGCAACCGATTGGCATTGGAGAGAGTACGCTATGCCGTTCTATCCGCGTAATGACGAGGAGAAAAACGAATACGTTCACTTGGTCTCTCACGTCAACCATAAATACATGACGGAAGAGAACGCATTTGCTCTCAACACCGTATTCCGTTTGCCGTATAACATCCATACTCGTTCGGCAAACTCGAAACACCTTATGGAGATTTCTCAAAACCATGACCCGATCTGGATTTCGACCAAAGATGCGGCGCGTCTTGGATTCAAACGCGGTGATGCGATCCGTGTACGTATCGTTGATACCGTTTCTGGGTTAGAGGGCGGTCATTTCGTTGCGATGGCAGTTCCTACAGAAGCAGTATTACCTGGAACGCTCGCGTGTTCTCACCATGGCGGACGCTGGAAACTCACCAATGCGGTTACGATTCCAAACGGCGTAAGCGACGGTAAAGTAGCACCGGGCGCTGCACCTCGTGATTTGAACAACAAAGAGTTCTTGAGCGAATCTCCGGCAAATGTCGGTAAAGCGGGTGCTCAAAGTATCATCGACGATTATGAGGGGACTACTGGGCTCAATAGCTTCGGGGTTCCGGTAGCTGAAATCCAAATGGACGGTAAAGTGGGCAAACTCAAATACGTTGAGGGGATCAAACCGTTCCATACGGAGCGTTTTGCCGACTATAACCGAGATTCGGGCAATATCTGGTGGGATGGTTTGAGCGGTTCATGGCAAAATGCCGTTGCGGCTCCTCATCCGGACCCTGTTTCAGGTATGCACTGCTGGCACCATAAAGTTCTTCTTGAACCGGCACAAGCGGGAGATAAAATCGGGGATATTTTCGTGAACTACGACAATAACCTCAAAGTATACCAAGCATGGAGAGACAAATTGTCTCGCGGTTTGGATGCATCATCAACCCTTCGTCGTCCTCGTCATATTAAACGCCCATGGGTCAATCTCGATCCGTCGGTCTACGAGGTCAGTATCAAGTCTTAAGGCTTGATACCCCCGTATAATCTACTCTCATTAGGCGCTTTTCAGCCTCATAAGCTACAATCACGTTACTTTATTAAAGGTCATTTTATGGATGAAATTATCGCACGCAGTAATTTATATGCGTTGTTATCACGAATACTACTCCAAGAGTTGGATGTGGAGCGTTTAGAGATACTTCGAAGTGACGAAACGGTTTTAGAATTTATGCCTCATTGGCGTGATTGGGAACCTCGTAAAACTATCGAAGCACAACAGCTTTTAGAAGAGTATTTGAATCCCGATTTTACGAATCTATCATTACTTCATTTGGTACCTTATGAGACCTTTTACACGCGTAGTGATCAGATGATCGAGACGGGCGGTGCCAATCCTGTTACCGACATTTATAGTGCGTATGATTTTCTTGTCGATTATGAAGTGGCACGTGTTGTCTCATCGGATCATATCGGTATCGAGTTAGAGTTTATGCACCATTTGTGCGAAGCACAGCTGCGCGCAATGGAAGAGGCCGATCATGAAGCGGTACAAGAGCTGATCCAGGTTCAACATAATTTTCTCAATTCGCATCTTTTGAAATGGGCGCCGATGTATCTCATCAACATGAAATACGAGTCCCGTACTCCACTGTATTACGATACTGCGGAGATGGCGTTGGAATTTATCCTCTCCGATAACGAAACCTTGAGCGGACTGGTTCAGGCGTGAGTCTACTAGAGCTTTCAGCAGGACGATGTGTACGCTCCCTTAGTGTCAATTCACAGTGTTCACTTTGCAGTGAGAATTGTCCTACGGGCGCACTCATCCTCTCCGAACGTCTCCCATCGATCAATCAGTCGTTGTGTGTCGGTTGTGCGGGATGCGTGGCGGTATGTCCGAGCGAAGCGTTGGGATTAGATGATTTTAATCCGAGTGAATTTTTCTTTTCATTTCTTAACGATGACGATAACGTTATTTCGTGTCAAAAAAATCTCCCTTGCATAAGTGCTCTTTCGTCAGAGCACTTAATCTCGTTGTGCAGTCTCAAAGAAGGGTTGGTACTCGATACCGGACACTGTGGCGGTTGTGACATAGGCTCTTATGTTCTGGAGCTTATGGAGGATAGGATAAAAAGTGCGAATTATCTCCTCGAAGCGATTGAGGTTGAGAGTCGCGTGGTATGTGAAGAGATCGCTTATCACAGCGGCGAGGCGGATGAACCTAAAGATCGGAGAGATTTTTTCAAAACGTTTCATCTGCGGGGGATCGCAAAAGCTAAACACGATTTTGACAAAGAGGTACGAAGCACTACCGATGAATTTATCGAAGCCAGTATTGAGAGTTCTCATACCCAAGAGCTTCGGACAAAAAAGATCACCGATCGGCGAAAACTCTTTTTTACGGCACTCAAGCGTGTAGAAAAACCGTCACAGTTTCATATCGTCGATGCGTCGATGATAGGGTTTACATCGCAGAAAATGATGGATGAGACTAAATGCAGTGCGTGTCAGATGTGTTATCGTGTCTGCCCGAGCGCGGCGTTGACTTCCGATATGCGCAATTCGAAAATAGACTTTGACCCATTTTTATGCATAAAATGTCATCTATGCCATGACGTATGTGAGAGTGATGCGATCAGTGTTTCTACTTCGTATAATCTCACTGAGTGGTTTGAACCAAAGGTGCAAAATCTCATCACCTATTCGGTTCGCCGATGCGATGAGTGTGATGCTCTATTTAGCTCAGTGGGGGGGGAGAAAATCTGCCGTCGCTGCCAGCTCGAAGAAGAGGAAGCTCTGGAATTATGGGGATTGAATCAATGATGAACAATGACAATACCATTACGGCATCTACAAAACTTTTCGGTTACCTTGCCGAAAATGCCCATAGCAGTCGCTTTTCAGTCACACTGAATAAGCTTTACAAAGAAAACGGGATTGATGCGATGATAATCCCGATGAACATACGTCCCGACGACGTAGCGTTTACGATTTCTCAAATGCGTCATTCGAAGCTAAATGGGGCAGTGATAGCCGGTGAGTACCAAGAAGAGGCGCTTTCATTGCTAGATGAAGCCACTAGTGAGGCGTTAGAGGGGGGGTATTGCGATTGCATCATGATAAGAGAGGGAAAATTGATCGGGGATTTGATAATGACGAGCGCATTGGAACGCTACGCCGATCGAGACGATTTTGTGGATGATGTCGCACTACGGTCACTATGTCACTATTTTTACGATTTAACTACAGGAGAATAAAATGAAAGCAAATGATTTTAGCGATTTAAAGGCTGAATTTGATGCATTTGTACGGGAAAAATGCGACAGTGGAAGTTGTGAGACACCAACAGAAGAAAACGATCCAGATAACGAACCGGTTCCTAGTTTTGTTGATGAACTGTCCGATAAACTGCTCGCTCCGTATCACAGCGGTGTCTATTTTTCACGTCTGGATATTAAACGGGTAGCCGAGGCAATCGACGAATCGATTCCGATCAAAGAGCGTAAAAAAATGATCAAAGCGCTCTTTCGTCATACGACCTCCAAAGCGTATTTACGCTCGGCATTTGATGAGTTCAATCGTCACTTCGGCGGACGTATTTTGATCTATCAGGAACTTTCCGAAGCATTCCCATCATCCAAGGTCTTTTTTGACGAGAATATCGATAAAATTAAAAAAACGCAAAAAATGCTTGATCAGATTGTTATGGATTTCGAAGAGATCGAACCGACTGATGAACCGATGATGATCTAAACGTTTTATGAATATAGAGATGATATGAATATCAAATTTCGTGCACAGCTGATTATCGCTTTTATTGTTATTATCGTATCGGCAACACTCACTTTTTACCATTTTTCACAAGAAAAAAGGTATGTTAAAGAGCGGACGGAACGCTCGTCGCAAAACATTAAACACGCATTTGACGCGATTGTTGATGATACCGAGCATCTGTATCGCTTCCGTACCCTCGCTACCCTGAGTACTGCGGGTGTTATTGACGCGGTCAAAAAACAAGATACTCAAGCTCTCTATAAGGCTATATTACCCCGTTTCAACGCACTTAAAAATGAGAATCCTCATCTCATTATCATGCAATTTCATGCCCCCGATGGGCGCTCGATTTTGCGGGTTCATCTGAAAGATAAATTCGGAGACAATATCGCACAACAGCGTCCGATGCTTCGTAAAATTCATCAAGAGCACAGAATGATTAGCGGTTTCGAAGGGGGTCTTGGGGGGATTGCCTTTCGGGTCATCATGCCGATTTTTGATGAAGAACGTTATATCGGTGCGGTAGAGTACGGTGTTGATGTGGGCTATTTCGTCGATCGGATCAAACGGCTAAGCGGATCGGAGAGCATCGTGTTGATCCATAAAGGTTCCCTCGGTGCGGCGGATCGACAGCTCTATTCCGGCGGGATCGGACACTATTTTTATTCTACGGATTTAAAAGATAAAAAAGTTCTGATGGAACAATATGCATTTTTGAATGATCATTTAGAACCGCGCCGTATCGATATAGAGAGTAAAAGTTATGAGATTAATCCCCTCTTTTTAAAAGACAGCAAAAATCGGGATTTAGGGGTAATCATCGCTATTAATGACGTGAGCGGAGCCAGCCAGAACACGATGGATGCTTTGGTCGGCAGTGTCCTCGTTACGGTCGTTATGATGATACTTTTGTGGGGGCTGTTTGAGTATACCTTCAACGGATTGATCGGAAAAGTAGATTTACAGGAGCGGTACATTAATACCATTCTTGACTCTCAACAAAATATTGTCATTGTTACGGACGGTTTTGAAATCATTTTTGCCAATCGTTCTTTTTTCGACTATTTGGGCTTTGATACCCTAAAAGCATTCAAACGTGAACATGCGTGTATCTGTGAGTATTTTGAAGCGGATGAATCTGCTCAGTATTTGATGCCGATGATAGATGGGATGGTCTGGACGGAATATCTGCTGTTGAATGAGAGTCAAGAAAACCAAGCTAAAATGAGCGTTGATGGGAAGACATCGATTTTTACCGTGACCTCCAAAAAAATGGATTACAAAGGTAAGATTCGCCATGTTGTGGTATTTACCGATATTACTCGACTCAATGAATTGGCGACACAAGATGTTTTGACCGGAGTCGCTAACCGATTTCAGTTTGATAAAGCGTTGTCTCACTCTATTTCGTTAGCCCAACGATATGAACGAGGATTATCCATAATTCTCCTCGATATTGACCATTTTAAAAAGGTTAATGATATTTACGGACATTTGGTCGGTGATGATGTGTTGAAAAAATTTACACAGATTTTGATCAATGGAACTCGTAAAAGCGATATTGTCGCTCGCTGGGGTGGGGAAGAATTTGTGGTACTGCTTCCCGATACCGAGTTTTCATCGGCCATAAAGCTAGCTGAAATCTTGCGTCTAAAAGTTGCTGAGGGCGATTTTTCTCCGGTAGAGCGAGTGACGTGTTCGATCGGTATTACTCGCTGGAACGAGGGAGAAACACCCGATCAGCTCCTCAAACGGGTCGATAAAAAACTCTATGCGGCAAAAGATGGGGGACGAAATCGGGTGGTGAGCTGAAACGCTCTTAGCCGACAAACCGATACCCGATCCCTGTTTCAGTAATGATCCATTTTGGGCGTGCAGGATCGGTTTCGATCTTTTGGCGCAGTTGATTGATAAAAACACGCAGATAATGGGTCTCATGCTGATACCCGACTCCCCAGATCGCTTTAAGGAGCCATGCGTGGGTGAGGGCTTTCCCCTGATTTTCCATAAACACGCGGAGGAGTTTAAACTCTTTGGGTGTCAGTTTGACCAATTCATCCTCTATGCTCACAATTCGGTTGCTTATATCCATTCGCATATCTCCGACGGTTAATATCGGGGAGGTCGATTGTGAGGGAGGGACACGGCGTAAGTTGGCATTAATACGGGCGATTAACTCATCCGTATTGAATGGTTTGGTGACATAATCATCGGCTCCTGCATTGAGGGCGGCTATCTTATCCGAGTCATCATGAATCGCAGATACAACAATGACGGGGGTTTGTTCATCCTCTCTATAGCGCTCTAAAAACTTCACACCGCTCATGTCCGGCAACCCCAAATCGAGCAAAATCAAGTGAAAATGCTCATCGGCACCTTTTTTCAGTCCCTCTTTTGCCGTTGAAGCCCCCTCCGTCATAAACCCTGCAAAGGCTAACGTCATTGCCAATAATCGACGGATAGAGGCATCATCATCCACGATTAAAATGCGCGGTGTCATGACTCACTCCGCAGGATTACACGCACGCAAAATCGGTCATTTTCCAAGGAGATAACTAATACTCCTCCATGCACTTCAATGATGTTTTGTGACAGTCGCAATCCGATTCCTGAACCCGGTTTACCCTCAGAATTATCAAGTCTGCCGGGAGTATTTCCAAGTGTTGCTATCGTGTCGGCTGAGGGGAGGTTGCCATTATTGCAGATAAGTAAAGTGATTTCATTAAATGCGGAGGTGATCTCTACACTCACCTCCTCTCCGTATTTAAACGCGTTATCGAGTAGATTGCCGATGGCGAGATGAAGTAGGGCAATATCGGCGTTGAGCGGTGGAATATCGGGGCAAAATGAGAGTTTAGCCTGTCGTTTCCAGTCTCCCTCAGCTATGGAGAGTGCAGATGAGACGACATCATCCAATCGCAGTATTGTTTTGTTGAGAGGGGTTTTTCCCTCCCGAAAACGGGCATTGACGAGCAAATTATCGATCACTTTCTCCATACGGCGTGATCCCTCGACGATGGTTTGAACCATCTCCTCTTTATCTTTATCCGCGAGGGTGAATTGTGGATTGGCTAGATTGCCGGCGGCTCCCCGTATCAGGGTGAGCGGAGTACGCAGTTCGTGAGAGAGTAGATCGATCAAGCTTTTTTGCATCGTTTCGACGACTTTGTTCTCTTTGAATCCACGGGTGATGAGATTCAAAAACGGTCCCGTCATAATGGTTGTTGCCAGTGCCATAACCACAAACATCGTGAAAAGTTCCGTGGAGAGTATTCCCATCTCATATCCGATATTCAGAACTACCAGCTCCATGAGCCCGCGCGTGTTCATAAGTATCCCCAGAGCGAACGAATCCCGCCAGCTAAATCCCATGTATTTGGAAGCAAGGGCGCTACCGAAGAGTTTACCGAAGACGGCGATTACGATGATCCCTCCACATACGATCCATGCGTCTACACTATTAAGCAACCCGATCTCACTGCGTAATCCCGTTAGGGCGAAAAAGAGGGGCAATAATACCAAAAGGCTGACGTATTCCAAACGCGGTGCGATGAGCTCTTTGAGTCTCGATACTGCGGATGAGGGCATCATCGCTCCCGCCATAAATGCACCGAACAGTGCATGTACACCGATCGCTT
This sequence comes from Sulfuricurvum sp., assembly GCF_036279695.1. Classification (GTDB taxonomy): domain Bacteria; phylum Campylobacterota; class Campylobacteria; order Campylobacterales; family Sulfurimonadaceae; genus Sulfuricurvum. The sequence goes on along the minus strand of NZ_DASUIQ010000052.1, from coordinate 25,080 downwards.
CGGTGGCAAGAGAGGAGAGGAGTAGCAAGACGATAATAAACGACATCCCGTTCATACTAAGCCGTTCACTCTGTGCATGTCCGATTTTGGCTAAGAGAGGACGCACCACATAAAACATGGTAATGACATACACGGCAATAAAGATCAATAGCACGATGGATGAACTGAGTGAGCCTGAAATCGAGAAGGCGATAATCAGAGCTAAAATATACCAAGCCGTGATGTCATCGGCGGCGGCACAGGTGATTGCCATCGACCCATAGCGGGTATCACTGAGGTTTTTCTCTTTGATAATCCGAGCCAATACGGGAAATGCCGTGATACTCATTGCGATACCGATAAACAGGGCAAACGGGATAAAGGAGATGTTTTTGGGAGCGAAGATTGGATAGAGCCAATAGGCTAGCGCCACCCCCAAGAAAAATGGGAATATGATGCTGACATGGCTGATAAATACCGAAGCACTCGATTGTTTTTTGATTTTATCGAAATCGAGTTCCATCCCTACTACGAACATAAAAAAGATCAACCCGAGCTGACTGATGAGATGGAGGTTCCCGAGTGACTCTTTGGGAAAGAGGGTGATAAACATATCGGGAAACAATGCTCCCATGAGTGAGGGACCGAGGATGATCCCTGCCAAGATTTCCCCAACGACGGTGGGTTGAGCAACAAACGAGACCAGATAGCCAAAGAGTCGTGTGACGATCATGATAACGATAAACTGGATCAGCAACAAAGGGAGCGGATGGTGGAGCTGTTTGAGAAACGTATCGCTCAAGGTTGTCGGTATTGATGCCGTAGGAGCTATGATTTCAGAGAACAGAGGATTCTCTAAAAGTGATCCGTAGTGGAGGATGAGCGCAATGGCGATCCCGAAGAAAAGGATCAGTGCCACATAGATTAAAAGTGTCTTTTTCATCCGGAAAGTGTAGCGCAGATCGTGTCAGGAAAATATCAAGATGTGAATGAAATTAGCCCACAAAACGATACCCGATTCCTGTTTCGGTAATAATCCGTTTCGGACGGGTCGAATCTGTTTCGATCTTTTGGCGTAGTTGGTTGATAAAAACGCGTAGATAGTGGGTTTCGTTTTGATACCCGATTCCCCAGATCTCTTTGAGTAGCCATGCGTGAGTGAGTACCTTGCCGCTATTTTGCATCAAGATTTTGAGGAGGTCAAACTCTTTTGGGGTCAATTTTAACTCTTGATTATCCAACATCACGGTATGCGAGACGATGTCTAGGGAGAGATTATCGCTCAGAAGGGCGGAAGAAGAATCTCCGCCATGACTGCCGCTTCGACGAAGGGCCGCTTTGATACGAGCTAGTAGTTCTCCCGTACCGAAGGGTTTGGTAAGATAGTCATCACATCCCCCCTCTAGAGCCGCTATTTTTTCACTCTCATGAGAGCGTGCGGATAGGACGATCACGGGAGCTTGGCTCCATTCGCGAAATCGTGAGAGAAACTCTTTGCCGTCCATATCGGGTAATCCCAAATCGAGCAGTACCAAAGCGGGGGCATCGATCGCTGCACGATTAAGAGCCTCTTTGCCCGATGCGATTGCGATCGGATGATAGCCTGCCGCACTGAGTGATACTTCGAGCAGTTTACGAATAGCACTGTCATCATCGATGATTAAAATCGTCTCTTTCATCCATCACCTCGTAGTGGAAGTTGCATCGTTGCGCAAAATTGTACCCCGTCACTCATCGTACTCACGCTCCCGCCGTGCATTGCAGCGATTCGGTACGCTACATACAGTCCCAATCCGATCCCCGCAACGCCTTGAACATTGCTCAGTCTCGAAAAAGCTTTCCATGCCATAGAGGCTTCATGTGCAGGGGGGATAGAACCCGTATTGCAGATCCGAACTACTACTCCTTGAGGATCATGCTCTACTGAGACATTGACCGCATCACCATATTTAAAGGCATTTTCCAGCAGGTTAAAAAGTGCTTGCTCAATTAATACGGCATCCCCCTGAATGGATGCTATCTTCTCATGAATCGATAGCGTTGCGGGAAACGTATGTTCGGTTTTGGATAAGGCACTCCCTAAAAGTTCAGGTATATCGCACTCTTGCAGTTTGAGTTTTAAGACACCGCTTTGGAGTCGGGCGGTATCGAGGAGGTTGTCTATCAGCCGCCGCATCCGACTCGCTCCTTCGTCAATCGTACGGTATAGCTCTTTTTTTTGCTCCGTGTTTAAATCCAACTCTTCGGTGAGTAATCCTGAAGATGCCCCCATAATTGCGGCAAGCGGTGTCCGTAATTCATGAGATAACGATCCTAACAACGTCTCTTGGAGCCGTTCGGAGGTCTCCAGCTCTTTGGCAATAGAAGCACGTTCACTCAGCCACGAAACGATCTGTCCGACGGCAATCATTATGGCGAAACTGAAAACATAGCGAATATCATGTACGGTAAACGTAAACGTTGGAGGGATAAAAAAAAAGTTAAAGGAGAGTACCGAAGCAACCGAGACGATTAATGTATCTCTTCGCCCTAATCGCATTGCGGCATAGAGTATGGGGATGAGGTGAATCATCCCGATATTGACCAGTTGAAGCTCCTCACTAAAGAGTTTAGAGAGAAGGCTGAGCACGATCAAAAGTAAAAAGGGAGGGATAATCGGGTACATAGCTGAATTATACCATTCCTCGTTAAATCTCCGCTCGTCGGGCAACCCCGATCAGTTTCTCGTGAGGGAAATGGTAGAAGCTGACAAAATTAGGGGAGACATCTTTGATCAACGCAAAGATTTTCCAAAAAGGGTTATCTGAAACAATCTCTTCATCCCCGTAAAATATTGTTCTCTCATCGATATTGCGTTCGCGCAAAATCGCTTCGACGTTCAATGTTTCCATATATCCTGAACGAATACTGAGCAGATCAAGCCCTTCCCCAATAGGGGAGAGTTCGCTGATTACTCCGTGAGGTTCATAGGAGGGGTGAACCGTCACGATGATGTTGCGCTCATACATAATCCCGTTTTGAAACATCGTTTTCGAGATATAGGCGGGGATCGCATCGGCATTGCGAGCAAAAAAGAGCGCTGTCCCTTCGACATGAAACCCTTGCGCATAGCGTTTAAGATACTCGCTCAAGAAAAGTTCCTTATCAATCGGTACGAACGACGCATAGAGCCGTTTTTGCCCTTGGGTATAGAGTATTACGATAAAGAGGGGAACCGATGCGATAATGAGTGACCAATATCCGCCGTGCGGAATTTTGAGCCAACAAGAGATGAAGAACACTAGGCTCGTGAGCCCTGCGATAACGGAAACCGCCATTTTAAGATACTGACGTTTATACATGAAAATCATACTCATTAATATCCCCGTGATACTCATTGCCCCCGCAACCGAGAGACCGTATGCCGCCGCCAGTTTTCCCGATTCGCCGAAGATAAAGAGCATTGCGACAACGCAGATAAACAAAAACCAGTTGATCGAGCCGACATAGATTTGACTGCGCAGTTCATTGGAGGTATAGCTCACGTTAAAGTGAGGAAAAATACGGGTGGTCATCGCCTGATAGAGGACGGAGAAAATTCCGCTGATCATCGCCTGAGAAGCGATAATCGTTGCTATGACGGTTAAGAGGAGCATCGGAACGTATAAGCTCGGAACGAGCGAATGATAGAGTTCAAAGAACGGCGCTTTTGCCGCTTCGGGATGGGAGAGCAAAAAGGCTCCTTGACCGTAATAGGAGATGAGCAACGCTACCGAGGCGAACAACCACCCCTTGAGAATCGGCAGACGACCCAAATGCCCCATATCGGCATATAACGCTTCACCGCCCGTCGCACACAAGAGTACATCGGCTAACACTACAAAAGCGATATAAGGGTGTTGGATGATAAAATCGATTGCATAGAGCGGTGAGATTGCCTTTAACACTTCGGGAGATTGAAGGAGATAGTAACCGCCTCCCAGCGCAAGGGCAAAAAACCACACGACCATAATCGGACCGAATGCACTAGCGACCTTTTCGACCCCTTTTTTCTGAACGGCAAAGAGGGCAAACGCAATCCCTGCCGCGATGAGGAGCAATGTGATTTTTGGGGTATCTTCGTATCCGGGAATCAGTGCTATCCCCTCAACGGAACTCAAAATACTGATAGCGGGGGTGATAACCCCATCCCCGATTAACAACGATATACCGATAAAGCCCAATGCACCTACCAATGCGGTGATACGAGCACTTTTGAGATAAGGAAGGAGAATTTGTACAAGCACGACTGTGCCTCCCTCTCCACGCTTGGAAAGGCTGGTGGCTAACCATGCGTATTGGACAGTGACCAACATCAGCATTGTCCAAAATACCATCGATAATATTTGAAAGATAGTTTCGGTTGTCGGTTGAACCAATAATAAAATAACGGCGAAGGTGTAGATAGGGCTGGTTCCGATGTCGCCGTAGACAACTCCCAGCGATTTGATCACCATCATCTCATTTTTGATACGTTCTCGTAATGTCATAACGTCCCTTTAAAGTAGGATTTAAAGGGGTATTATAGGGGTTATAGTATCAGTGAAGTCTCAGGATATAGGCGAGATGTATCAAGAAAGTATAAAGAGCGGCGGCGTTAGCCGATCAATCCGCTTTTGAGGATGACTTGCCAAATGAGTGCGGCAGAGATTCCGGCGGCAAATCCGGCGATGATGTCATCACCCATAACCCCCAGACCCCCTTTGGTTTCGCGGTCGATACGGCCGATAATCGAGGGCTTTTTAATATCGTAAATGCGGAAAAAGATAAAACTAAGGACGATTTGAAGGGCGATTCCGTTATTCCACGTCATGAGGGTTGATAGATCAAATCCGACCCCCGGAGCGATGGAGAGGGCAAACCACATTCCGACGAGTTCATCGATAACGATACGGCTGTCATCGTGTTCGTTGACGATACGCTCATGTTTATCAATCGCTTTGATCGCAATCAGTGTGATGAGAATCGTGGCTAAAAAGAGGGTTTGCGGTCCGAAAAAGAGGAGTATCGCGATTCCCAAAGGGAGTGATGCGATCGTCCCCATCGTTCCCGGAGCTTTTGGAAAAAGCCCGCTGTAGCCGACGGTGATAAAAAACCAATTCATTGTGTCCCTTATGTCAAAGAAGTTGTTTGATAGAGGCGCATGAGTGCGACGTAAAAATCTTTTTCGGTGTGCTCTTCGAGCAATCCGGTGATCGGCATAATGTCGTAGTAGAGTTTAGATAGATTTTTAAACCGGTTCGGATAAAGCGAAGCAACGATCATAGCCGAAATCTCTTTGCGTACCAACACGGCCGGAGGCAATAGCCCTTGCTGCATCAACTCCAAAATCGATTCGGAATGGTATGAGATGTGGTGGTGGTGTCCGTGCGGGCAGGTTTGGATACTGACTAACGTTTTGCATTGGTTACAGTAGACGTACTCGCTTGCGATCCCCACTTCTATGTCGATTCCAATCAGGCGGTCAAGAATCGATTTATTGGCGTTATGATCGTAGTACATCCCGATACCGGCATGATTTTGTCCGATCATCAGACGATCGCAGCCGTAGTTTTTCGCTACGATGGCATCGAGGATCACCTCATTGCTTCCGGCAAAGATGTAACTGCTCTCCAGCGGGATAATAACAACGCGGTTTTGAGGGAGATAGTTCTCCACAAAAAATTCCAGCGTCTGATAACGCAGATCATAGTGCAGGTTGGCATTATTGTACGGTTTGAGTAAGAAAATTATGATGAGATCGGTTCTCTCCAAACTTTGGCGGATGAGCCGCTCATGGGCGCGATGGAGAGGATTCGCCGCCATAAACAAAGCGGTGATGTGTTGCGCTCCGATTTGCTCTTTGGCTTCGCTAATCATGGTTTTAAGGGACTCTACCGGAGTGAGATCGATAGTGTAGTCACCGCAAATAGCGAACTTTCCGAGCCGTTTGTAGGTTGCACTGACCCCCGGATGCGAGAGATCTTCGGTACCGTAGATTTGGCGGAGACGTTCACGCGGATCGATAGGGTAGACTTCATCGACGCAGAGCTCACCGACAATGACGTTATCGCAGATGAGGTCGAGTACTTCACCTTTGTGTGCCGTTGTCAGGATCGTTTCGTTGACTTTTCCGCTGGGGGAGAGGATGAGGGGGAAAGGGAAGGTTTTACCCATAAACATCCCGCTGCTGAGAACCTCTTTGCTTTGCGCCTCGTTCATCAATGCCGTTACGGGGCTGAGCATTCCGGCTTTGAGGAGGGTGAGGGCAGAGACGGCCTCTTGGTCGATGTAAAGAGATCTATTTTTTCTTGACGATGCCATATTTCTTTCTCTTTTCCCATAAGCTTTTGCGTGAAATACCCAATTTTTTAGAGAGTTCCGTATCAGGGAAACGGTTTTGGAAATGGATCATGATGTATTTGACATACTCTTCGATCGGCAAGATTTCCCCTTGATCAAACAGATGGCTTTCGCTCTCGATCTCGATCAGTTTGAACGGCGGATTATCGATCGGATCGGTACTGGATACGATACATTTTTTTCCGGTAATCAGCTCATAAAACGCTTTATGCTCCGATTTTTTGAGGTTTTGGAAATCGGTGATAAAGAGGATCGCATCATCGCTCTGTGTTGCGATGTCGCTAAACGCTTTCGCCGAAGCGAGCGAGATAAACTGCAATGTCTTATCTTTGTGGGCGGCGTAACGAAATGCAAAGGCATCCGCATATTTTTGATACCCGCTGCAAATAAAGAGGGGGAGCTCAACTTTATCCAAATCTTCGTCTACGTTAATCGAGTTAAAGGTGTGGGTAAGATAGCGTTCATAGGTTTGGTTTTGGCGGCGAAGGCGCTCATGATTTTGGAAGTGTTGGATTTTACGGATGAGTTCTTCAATCATGAACGGTTTGAGAATATAGTCTTTTGCTCCGGCGGCAAGAGGTTTGGATACCGTATCGTTGCTCACATAGCTGACCATCAAAATAACGACGGCATTCTTGTACGCTTCGATGACGGGGTAAATATCCTGTCCGCTGATATTGGTAGAGAGGAGGATTACGTCATAAGGCAATCCTCTCAGCCCCTCTTTTGTAGAGCTTGAAATATCGCAGTTATGGCTGAGGTCACTCAGCTTTGAAGCGATACTTTGCGCTAAGTAAATTTCATTTTCGATAATGAGTATATTCATCCGTTTTTCCAATCAAAATAGTGTACTGAGGCGGTTGCGATAACACCTAATCCTTCTTTGCGTCCGATAAATCCGAGATGCTCGGTGGTGGTCGCTTTGACATTGACCCGTGATGCAGGAATAAGCATGATTGATGCCAATGTTTGACGCATTGAGTCTTTGTAAGGGGCGATCTTCGGCTCTTGCGCGATAATAGTAACATCGGCATGGAGGATCACAAAGCCGAAATTGTGGAGCTTTTGAACACAACGCTCCAAGAGGAGTTTTGAGTCGATATTTTTATATGAGGCATCGGTATCGGGGAAAAGCATCCCGATGTCGCCCAAACACGCCGCGCCCAAAAGTGCATCGATGAGGGCATGGATGGCGACGTCACCGTCACTGTGGGCTTTGAAGCCAAACGGACTCTCTATCTCGACTCCGCCCAAAACCATCGGTTTCCCCTCTTCAAAGGGATGGACATCAAATCCGTTTCCGGTAAAAACGACATTTGCGGGTGCGCCTAAACATGCTAATGCCGCTGTATCTCCGGCGTGGGTTATTTTGGCGGCTTTCTCATCTCCAAGGACAAAACGGCGCGTTCCCCCGCACGCGACGACGGCACTGCTCTCATCGGTGTATTCGACATCACTCTCTAGCGCACGGCGTAATACATCGCTGCGGGAGAGCTGAGGCGTTTGTATCCGTTTGACGTGCTCACGGGTGATTGTTTCATTGTGATACACCACCGTATCGTGAACATCCAATGCGGGGACGATGGTATCGGCGGATCCTTTTTGTTCCAGCAAACGTACGATCAAATCGGGATCGACACAGGCACGAGCAATGTCGCTTACCATTACGTACGGGGTTTTAACCTCTTTGAGGGCATTTTTGAGCGATTGCTGTCGGGTCGCTCCTCCCGAAACCACGCTAAAATCACATAGCGGAGTCATAAAAGGGATTTCATCGGCATGGGCGACAAGGATAACGGTGACATCGGGAAGGGAAGATTTGATACGGTTTGTAACATAAAACCATAAAGGATCATGACCAATACGGAGCCATTGTTTTTTTACAGGGACTTTAAAACGCTCTGAGTTACCTGCGGCAAGCAAAACTAGGGTCAAATCAGACAAAATGTATCCTATTTTGAAAACTGTTACGAAATTATACACTTAAAAAGCTTTTTTTTATCTTGTTTGCGATAAATTATAGAATATATCAAGGGGAAAGCGGGTGAGTATTCCTAAATCCTCTTGAAATTTTTAATCTACATTAAAAGAGAGTCTACCCTTTTAGGGGGTCTTATTTATAAGTCCAATTAAGCTTTTGAAATGATCAAGGAGAAAGTATGAGAACCGCATGGGTCGACAAGAGACAAAACGACACCGTCCGTACTCAGATGTACTATGCCAAGCAGGGCATTATTACCGAAGAGATGGCGTATGTCGCCAAGGTTGAGGAGCTTGATCCTGAATTGGTACGTTCCGAAGTGGCGCGGGGGCGGATGATTATCCCCGCAAACATCAATCATAAAAATTTGGAACCGATGGCGATCGGGATTGCCGCTCGCTGTAAAATCAATGCCAATATCGGCTCATCTGCGATTGCCAGCGACGTGCAAGGGGAGATTGAGAAAATTCAAGTCTCTCAGCACTATAAAGCCGATACGGCAATGGACCTCTCAACGGGGGGAGATTTGGATGAGATCCGCCGAGCGGTGATCGAAAACTCTAAAATCCCTATCGGTACGGTTCCCATTTATCAAATTTTGCACGATGTAAACAACAAAATCGAAGATTTGAGTATCGAGGTCATGCTCGAAGTACTAGAGCGCCAAGCACAGCAGGGGGTGAGCTATTTCACGATCCATGCGGGCTTTTTGCTAGAGACGATGCCTAAAGTCGCAAAACGTAAAATGGGGATCGTCAGTCGCGGCGGATCGTTGATGGCGGCATGGATGATGCACTATCACCGTGAGAACCCTTTTTATACGGCGTATGATGAGATTCTCGATATTTGTGCCCGTTATGACGTTTCCCTCTCACTGGGAGATTCACTCCGTCCGGGGTGTTTGGCAGATGCGAGCGATGAAGCACAGCTCGGCGAGCTCAAAGTACTCGGCGAATTGACACTCCGTGCATGGGAGAAAAATGTTCAGGTGATGATCGAAGGACCGGGACACGTCCCTCTCAATCAGATCGAACGAAATATGAAAATACAGCGCGAATATTGTCATGAGGCACCGTTTTATATCCTCGGACCTCTCGTTACCGACATCGCGGCGGGGTATGACCATATCAGCTCCGCTATCGGTGCGGCGGTCGGCGGATGGCATGGGGCATCGATGCTCTGCTACGTCACTCCGAAAGAGCATTTGGGCTTGCCGAATGCCGAAGATGTCCGTGCGGGGATCATTGCGTACAAAATCGCGGCACACGCCGCCGATATTGCACGCGGACGCAAGGGGGCTCGTGACATCGATGATGCGATGAGTGATGCCCGTTATGCGTTTGACTGGAACCGTCAGTTTGAACTCGCCCTTGATCCTGAGCGGGCGCGTGAGTATCACGACGAGACATTGCCGCAGGATGTTTTTAAAGAGGCGGAGTTTTGTTCGATGTGCGGACCGAAATTTTGTTCGTACAAAATCACGCAGCAAATCATGGACAACCCCGAAGCAATCGCACAGATTGCTGCCGAAGTTAAAGCCCAAAAAATTAGTTAGAACGCGGCAGGAGCAAAGCCCCTACCGCTACGCTAGCCGCTAAGGCACTAAAGCTTGCCTCTTTCGAGGCAGAAAAATTCAAATCATTACTGTAAGGAGTATATTTATGACAGAAGAAATAGTCAAATCAGCATTATCAAAAGTTACCTATCCGGGATTCACGAAAGACATCGTAACGTTCGGATTCGTTAAAGAGATCAAAATTGAGGGCTCAAATGTCAATGTAACTATTGATATTACCTCTAGTGCGCCCGAAGTGGCACATCAAATCACCATGGAAGCAACCGATGAACTCAAACGTGCCGGCGCAGGTGACGTGGTAGTAAATATTACCGCACCTAAAATGCCGCGAGAGAGTTCATCCAAGGGGAAAAATATCGCCCCTCAGGTGAAAAACTTCATTATGGTCAGTTCGGGAAAAGGTGGGGTCGGTAAATCGACCACTTCGGTCAATCTTGCGGTAGCTCTTGCGATGCAAGGGAAAAAAGTGGGTCTTTTGGATGCCGATATTTACGGTCCGAACATTCCACGTATGCTCGGTGTAGAGGGGATAAAACCTGAAGTCGTCGGAAACAAAGTTCTTCCGATCAAAGCGTACGGAATTGAGATGATGTCAATGGGCTCATTGATGGAAGAGGGGCAATCGCTTATCTGGCGCGGTGCGATGGTCATGAAAGCGATCGAGCAGTTCTTACGCGACATTATGTGGTCGGATTTGGATTGTTTGGTTATCGATATGCCTCCGGGTACCGGTGATGCACAACTCACGTTGGCACAAAGTGTTCCGGTTACCGTCGGTGTGACCGTTACGACGCCGCAAATGGTATCCCTTGATGATTCACGCCGCAGTCTCGATATGTTCAAAAAACTCCATATCCCTATCGCGGGTGTGGTCGAAAACATGAGCGGATTTATCGCTCCCGATACGGGAGTCGAGTATGACATTTTCGGAAAAGGGACATCCAAAGCGATGGCGGATCAATTCGATACCTGCATCCTTGCCGAGATTCCGATCGAACCTGCCATCCGCACGGGAGGAGATGAGGGCAAACCGGTCACGTACTATGCACCTACCTCTGAAACGGCAAAACGCTATATGAAGGCGGCGGAAGATTTGTGGGCAACCATCGAAAAAATCAACGAGGAGGGTGGGGTAGATAATCAAGCGATCCAACCTAACACCCCTCCGGGCGTATCGGCATGTTCTACTGCCGCTGCACCGAAACCAGAGAGTGGCGGAAGCTGCGGAACCGGCTGCGGCTGTCACTAAAACATCCTCCTTTCTCCTCGATTCAGAGGAGGAATCTCCCCTTTTTTATAACTCTAATCTTTTTTTCAGTATAATCAATTTATTTACACAATATAAGTCAGGAATAATGAAAAAAGAGAAAACATTTTTTACCCTTGTTATCGGTATTGTAGCCATCGTGGCTCTTTTTGTTGCGGTATTGGCCGCAACGTTTCGATATATGACACTTCAATCAGCCGAGAGTAAAGCTGCTTTGGCGGCAAATATCGTGCGTGAATCGTTGACGTCGCATATGATCAGCGGAAGTGCCGATTATCAAAATGATTTACTCAAACAAATCTCTACTGTAGAGGGGATGAAGCGTACATGGGTTGTCCGCTCCGACGCTCTGAGTGCACAATACGGCAGAGGGATCCATCCGCAAGATCCATTAGATGATATTGATCGTACCGTGCTTCGCGAAGGTAAAACAATCGATACGGTTTCGGGGGCATTGTTTTCCGATACCCTCTATCGTCTCTCGATCCCGTATGTCGCAACGGAGAAAGGAAAAATCGATTGTCTAAGCTGTCATGACTCGAAAGTCGGATCAGTCTTGGGCGTTGTGTCACTGGAGATGGAGATCAATGATCTCAAAGTGACCGGATTGGTTGCCGTGGCGATTGCTATTACCGTACTGATAGTGTTGAGCTTTTTTCTATTGAAAAATGTACGTCGTTTTATCGCGTCGTACAAAGAGACATTGGATGCGGTTGCTCTGTCCATGGAGAAAGCCGAGGGGGGCGACTATACAGGTCGTATAACACCGCCGGAGACATTGGATGCTTATAACGCCGCGATGTGGACCAACTCTGTTTTAGAAAAACTCGATTCTGCTCTTAGTGATAGCGGACAAAAAATGGCATCATTGATACGATTGGATCAGCAAAACAGTGATCCGCTCTATACCCTTCAAATGGGTATCCATCAGCTCTATGAAGTAGAGCGTTTTCGTACCGAAATTGAGAAAGATCAAAATCTTGAAGAGGTGTATGCCCGTCTGATCGCATTACTGCGTACCCGCTGGAATCTGAGTAATTTCAATATTTTGGAACTAAACCCTCTCAATAAAACGACCCATGTGGTTCATACCGAAAAAGCGCTACTGTGTGATGCAACGAGCGGATGTCGGGCAGATCGAACCAGTGGAATGGTTGATTCGACGCAGTGTGAAGTCGCATGTCCGAAAATGATCGATCCAACGGCTCAGTACGTTTGTCAAAGCTATCCGATTGTGGATGACTTGGACATCGTTATTTCGTTGGTAACGTATGATACACGTGAGGTGCGTACCATCCGATTGGCGCTGGAACAATTGGGGAACTATATCAATGCGTCTAAACTTCAGATCATTAATAAAAAATTACAGCAAACGGTTCGGATTGACCCATTGACGCAGCTTTATAACCGTGCATATCTCGAAGAGCTTACCAAGCTGATCGTAGCGCAATCAACCCGCACTATGATCCCCTACGGTATATTGATGGTCGATATGGACCAATTCAATATTATTAATCACTCCTATGATACTGTCGTGGGCGATGAGGTGATTAAAGCGATAGCGCATAACATTCATGAAAACATTCGTCAAGGGGATGTGCTGATCCGATATAGCGGAGATACGTTTGCCGTCATTTTATACGATTATGAAAGTGATGACGTGAATGATGTCGCTGAAGCGATTCGACTCTCGTTCAAAAAGAAAATCCGAATCAATACCTATGCAATTTTGAAAACAGTCAGCATCGGAATCTCGTATTTCCCAATGCAAACTTCGGATATGATGCAAGGGATTGAATTCGCCAAACGAGCGTTATTAGAGGCAAAACATCAAGGCGGAAATACAGTATCGGTTTACGATCCTAAATCAATGCCGGTTTGATTGATTATTAGACTTCTTGCATAACCTCATTGTATAGATTCCGTATCAAGTACGGAATGACGGAAGTAGCGATATTTTGTCATCCTGAACTTCACGTGCCCTTTGGGTAGATTCAGGATCTAGGTTATGCAAGAAGTCTATTGTTTAGGTTAAAGAACGTAGCTTTTCGAATCAAGATAAAACGGCTTAGATTACGCGGATAAGAGAGACCCTCCGCATCGGGGAGGAGCTTTTTGAGGCGAAGAGATATTCCTTAGAATTGGTCTCCGCCGTTAAACATACGGTCTTCAAACTCAACGACACGGTTACGACCGGTATGTTTCCCCTCATAGAGAGCTATATCGGCGAATTTAATCACTTTCCAGATAGAGTCGGCTTGTGATGGGAAGTGGGCAATACCGATACTCAATGTTTTTTGAACACTGTCATGACCGAACTGAAATTTTTTCTGATTGAATGCATTACGAATTTTCTCAGCAACACTTACCGCCCCTTCCGGAGTGGTATTGTGGAGTAGAATCAAGAACTCTTCTCCTCCGTAACGGACAGGAAGATCTGCTTTACGAATACTTTGTACTAAAATCTCGGCAAGCGATTTGATCACAACATCCCCCGAATCATGTCCATAGGTATCATTGACCATTTTAAAGTAGTCAATATCGATCATCAATACCGCATACGAAATATTGGAACGTACTGCTTGCTCAGAGCTTTTATCGATAAACTCTTCCAAGAAACGACGGTTATAAAGTCCTGTCGCTCCGTCTCGAAGAGATGAATCACGAAGTTTATCCATCAAGCTGCGGCTCTCGATAACGGCTTTTGCCGCTTCGAAATAATTGCGGATACTCGGCAAAGCAAGGTTCATTGCTTCGATCGTTGCCGTATCTTTGGCTGAATAGGAGAGGATCAAGGCTAAATCATCGTTGATGTTAAACGGTATACATGAATACTCTTTGTCATCCGCACAATTAGAACAAATATTCGGGAAGTCAGTGGAATATACATCGGTAGCTGTACGATAAGCACGGCACTCATACATATCTTTGTCCGCACTTGGGAGACAAAAACTTTTGTGATCGGTGATATGGATAAGTTTGCGCTCTTTAGTTGTTTTATCCACTTCATAGAGGGCGAAATGTTCAAAATTGAACTTCTCTTTTAGAATATAAATAAATCGCTCATAGACTGCGTTTTTATTCGCATCATGCTCAATCGTCTTTTTAAATTTATAGACATCGGAGAGCTCTTGAATAATGACTCCGGCCGTACTGAGAGGATCGGCACTGGAGATATTGGATCGAGAGGCAAAGGTATTGAGATTGTGTTTGATCCCCCCGAACGTCTCTTCCATCTTTTGAAAGAGAGTATTCATCTGTTCTGCGACTTCGCTACCGGCATCTTTGAGTGACGTTGTGAAGCGGAAGCTAAAGTCACCTGTACGTGCTCGTTTGATACCGTTTTGAAGGTTTTCAAACAGCTTCATATACGGTTTGAAATAGTGATGAGTTACCCAGAGCGCGATGATGATAAATACAACATTGATGGCAAAAATTTTGGCAATCGTCATAGCACCGGTTTGGCGAATATCATTGATATTAAACTCCATACTGATAGCACCGAGAACATCACCTTCTTTAACGTTATGACAGGTAAGACAGTTTGGACTGCCGTATGCGGTTGCGGTATAAGGGATAGTAACCCGTAAAACGGCATTACTAGCATCTTCACTGACCTCTCTAACCGTTATTCCCTCTTTTAAAACTTTTCGATCTATGGCATCTTTGGGTTTTTCATTTTGCATCCCCTCGCCGTATTGTTTGATGACATTATCGGCACGAACAATCCAAAGGGCTTGAACATCTTTAATATTGGCAATATTTCCTAGAAAAAATTCCCGTTTATCCATCATCCCATTGACCATATGGGCTGTTAAGCCGTCACGAACGATTTCAGCCGTCATTTTTGATTTTTCGATGGCGTTGTTATATCCATAATCACGAAAATTGAGAGCAACGTTTGTAATGGTGGCTATGGCAAGCCCGATGAGCATCAAAGCAACGATGAATAATATTTTTCGGTTAGCGTTCATATTTTATTACCTTATAGGACTATACGTGAAAACAGGGAATTGCAATCTAAAGACAATAGCTAAATTATTTTTAAACTTAGATGAAAGTTACTCGTAAATGTTACGGTTTATTCGACCGTAACACTTTTAGCGAGATTACGCGGCATATCGACGTCGTTACCTAAACGGATAGCAATCTCCATAGATAAGAGTTGTAATACCACCATCATCTCAAAAAATTCACACATATAATCATCGTGCGTATGGGTGCGGATATGATCGTCCGCTTTGTCAAAATCGAGCGGACTGATGGAGCAGATTGTTGAGTCGCGGGCACTTAGCTCTTCGATATTGCTTTTGGTTTTATCATAGAGCATATGTTGAGGAAGAAGCGCGATGGTAAAGAGCTCCGGATCGGCAAGGGCGATAGGCCCGTGTTTCATTTCACCGCTCGGATACCCCTCTGCATGGAGGTAGGTGATCTCTTTGAGTTTAAGTGCCCCCTCAAGCGCTAGTGGGAAGAAGACGTCTCGTCCGATAAAAAAGAAGCCGTGACCGTGTAGGTAGCGTTTGCTAAGGCGGCGAAGTTGTTCATGCAACGCGTTTTCGACATTAACCGTTGCAGGAAGGGTGCGTAGAAGGTGGATTTGGCGTTTAATCTCTTCAGCACTTAGTGTTTTTTTCGTCCCGCCTAGATAGAGGCTGAGCATCCACAAAACACACACTTGGGTCGCAAACGCTTTGGTTGAGGCGACCCCTTTTTCGATTCCCGCACGGGTCAGGATAGAGGCATCGGCGAGTCGAACCATAGAGGAGTTATCGACATTACAGATAACCATCGTTTTGAGGTTATTGCGTTTCGCCATTTTGAGACTCTCTAGGGTATCAGCCGTTTCACCGCTCTGAGAGATAACGACGAAGAGGGTATCGGGGGTGAGAAACGGTTCGCGGTAACGGAACTCACTGGCGATTTCGACGGATGTTTTGATTTTGGCATGGCGTTCAAAGAGATAGCTCGCAACGAGTGCAGCATGATAGCTCGTACCGCAGGCGCAGAATTTGATCTCATTGACCCCTTCAAACAAGGTTGGGTCAATTTCTTCAAAATAGACACTATCGTCACGAAGTCGTCCAAGGAGTGTATCGGCGAGAACACGGCTTTGCTCGTAGATCTCTTTTTCCATGAAAAAGCGAAATCCCTCTTTTTGGGCGGAAAGTTTATTTTCAGAGAGGGCGGTGAATCGGAGAACGACAGGGATGTTGTGTTCATCGAACAATGAAATCCCCTCTGCGGATGCATAGCCGTAATGGCCGTCTTCGAGATAGATCACTTCGTGGCATTTCCCGATCAATGCGGCATCAGAAGAGCCGAAAAGGGTCTCGTTTTCGCGGTTGCGTCCGATAATCATCGGTGAACCGTGTTTCGCGAAGAAAATGGTCCCCTCCGTATCGGCGTTCACAAGGAGAATCGCATAGGCACCTTGAAGCTGAGAGAGGGTTTGTTGGAATGCTTCAAAAGCCGACGGTGCCGTTTTGAGCTGATATTCGAAGAGATGGACGATCACTTCGGTATCGGTTTGGCTCAAGAACTGTACCCCTTGTGTGGTGAGCATCGTTTTGAGCTCTTGGTAGTTTTCGATGATACCGTTATGGACGACATACGAATTTTGCCCAAGATGGGGGTGAGCATTGAGTTCGGTGGGTTTACCGTGCGTTGCCCAACGGGTATGTCCGATACCGACGGAGAATCCGGTACTCTCGAAATTTTGGGCTTTCTCTTCGAGATTGACCAGTTTCCCTACCGCTTTAAAGAGGGAAAAATTCCCATCTTGCAAGACAGCGATCCCCGCAGAATCGTACCCGCGATATTCGAGCTCTCGAAGTCCGTCGATCAATATCTTTTTAATCGGTTTGACTCCGATATATCCGACGATACCGCACATAGTTACTCTCCTACTAATTTATCAATTATTTCGCGCGCATTATCGCACATTCTGTTTTGTTTTTCAATTAAGAAGTGATCGCGTGCGATATTTTTGTTGGTATGGATTTTAGCGGTTGCAATATTGATCTGCGCTTCATCGAAAAGCTGAACAAAATAAGCTAAAAGCCCCCGTTGATTGGTAGTGGTAAGGTTGAGTTGCGCGTAATGGATAGAGTGGTCGCAATCGATCGTTATTTCATTCGGTTTAATGATCGGTTTAGGGAGGTTAAGCTTTTTAGTCATATCAAACGCCTCTTCGATGATAATCTCCACTTGCTCCATTGTCCCCTCGAGCGGACGTTGTAAAAATTCAATTTTGAAGTATTTGATACCGTCGAAAAGGGTGAAAATATCCATCGAAGCGACATCGAGATAGCTGAGCTTCCCGAGTAAGTAGCCCAGATTTAGCGGAATACGGCGGAAGATATGGATGACAAGTCCCCCCTCGATATCGAGTTGATAGGTGAATGTTTGACATTGAAATGCCTCTTTGGAGATATTGATAATCTCGCTCGGAGTGTGTTTGAAAAAGAAAAGGTTTGACTCGATAGAGAGGATTTTTTTCTGCTCGATTTTGGAGAGTTGAATAAACTCAGGATCGTGATTCAGGCGCTTTTCTTTGTTTTCCCGTTTGATCGCATCGGTAATCCGATCGTTTTGGGAGGCTATTTCAAGAGCCGCTTCGTAAAGTTCGTGCAATAGATTTGCCCCGAAACTCGTATAGGTACCGCTTCCGACACCGTTAATATCGGCATAGGTCAAGATGTATAGGAGTGTCAGGTTCTCCGGTGTTTTGATCTTGGACATAAATTGATAGAGAGTCTTTTCATTATAGAGGTTTTCACGATAGGCGACGTTGCTCATGAGCACGTGATGGCGAACCAGTAGTGCACCCCGCTCGAACTGATGGGTGGGGAGTTTGAGATTTTTTAAAAACGGGACGATCAGTTTGGCTCCCACTTCGGAGTGATCTTGTTTTCGCCCTTTGCCCGTATCATGCAGGAGAATAGAGGCTTTTAGGAGAAGCTTGTCGGCGGCGCTGAGCGGGGCATATAGAGCTTCAACATACGGGTCTTTGATGTGCTCAAGAGCTTCGATACATTTGATCGAATGCAAATCGACAGGGTAGTGGTGATAGCCGTCGAATTGCGGCAAATGGAGCACTTTTTTGAAAGCACCGATGAGATGATGCAAAATTCCCGCGTCGTAAAAGAGCTTTGCGATAACATAAAAATGGTGCCGCTCAAACACTTTACGCAGTAAGGTATAAGTTTTGACTCTCAGAGGGTGTTTGATATGGGTATAGGTGAAATGAAACAGGACACTGGAATCGAAATTCCATTCGCGATCTTCTAAATTAACTAGTAACTCCAACAGGGTATCGATCGGAGGGGTCGGGATATTATACGAAGCATACAGGGTCCCTTGCGAGTGGTAAAATCCTTTTTGAACTCTCCCCGCGCGGAGTGCCGTGATTTGTGTCGGATCGATGAGGTAGAGTCGAGCCATTTTTTTGACATAGATCTGGGTGAAGTTATTAATCCGCCATTGTGCTTCAAGCAGGCGACTTACGAGTTTGCGCTCATCGCTGAACCCTAGCATTTGCGCGATGCGGGGCATATAATCGAGTACGAGCTGATCTTGCTGTTTGTTACTCAGCAGATGGAGCGCACTTCGGACGCGAAAGAGGAGCTCCAGCGCGATTCGGTATTCACGGTATTGCTCATCGCTAAAAAGCTTGCCGCTGAGTTCTTTGAGACTGTTCACGCCGTAAATGGTTTTGGCAATCCAGTAAAGGAGCTGGGAATCTCGTAATCCGCCCACCCCCTCTTTGATCTGCGGTTGCATGGAGAACGGGAATTTTCGGCGGCGAATATCAGCCTCTTCGATTTTGGCCATAATAAATGATTTCGGATCATTGTTGCGTATGGCGTTGAGATGATTTTGGGTGACACTCCACGTAAAGGGTGAACCGATGATCAGGCGCGATTCCATCATGGCGGTTTTGATCGTGATGTCTTCGCGAGACGCTCCCAGTAAATCGTTGACGTCATGGACGCGATGACCCAGTTTCAGCCCCGCATCCCACGCAAGATAGAGAAATTTTTCGATGATAGCGGCGGTGTTGTATCCGTCGTTTTTCTCATACACGATCATGAGGTCAATGTCGCTATGAACGCACAGCTGCTCGCGTCCGTAGCTTCCTAGTGCGATAAATGCGATAGGGATATTGCTTCGCATCGGGAGGTAGTTTCCGAACATTCGGCGCAAAACCGTTTTGTACATTTGGGAGATGATCGAGTCGAGTGTTTTGGTATGGATGACGAGGAAATCTTTTCCCTGATTTCGCTCGAAAAGCTCCAAAAGGGAATTTTTGTAATCCGATATATACGATTTAAAGAGTTTGGAAATCTCGAAATCGCTTGCTTTACGTTCGATGAGGTCTTCTATTTGTTCGGTGATACTCATAAGGGCTACTTTTTATTTTATTGTAGCGCATTATCGTTTTTTCTGAGAGAAATCGAGGATTAAAAATGAGGCAGAAAACGAATCTGTTGACAAAAAAGATGGTACAATCATCCTAAAACGAGGAGAATAATAATCATGGATAGTACTGCTATTTATCAAAAAGTTTTAGAGATTCATGATCATGCGATGGGGATTTTACGCTCGATGAAAGTCCCCCCGTATCCTTCTCAGTATAAAAAGTTTTTTGACAAACTTTTTGCAGAAAGTGCCGATGAAGCGCTTCGTAAAGATCAGGAAAATGTCGATCAAAAGGTACTAAGTGAATCAAAAGCGGATGTGACACAATATCTCGATATGCTCGAAAACTCGGTCGTTTCATTCATCGAATCGCACTCAGGGATCGCTTCGGTCGTCGAAGTACAGCGCCACTATATCGATAATGCCCCCTCCGATTCGGCGGAGAAATTTGTTACTTTTATCGAGGGACTCAGTGCGTTAAATCAAAATATGTCCGATGAACTTGAGAAGGCACAGTCCAAAATCAATACATTGAATAAAGAGCTTCATGAAGCGCGGGCATCACTTACCACTGATGAATTGACCAAAGTAGGGAACCGCCAAGGTTTTAATGAAGAGATGAAACTCTTGATCGAAGCGGGGCAAGAGAAAAAGCTCTCCTTGGTTTTGATGATGATCGATGTCGATAATTTTAAATATCTCAACGACGAATACGGTTATGTCGCAGGGGATAAAGTGCTCTATTTCATCGCGCAGACGATCAAGGGGATGATCCGAACGGCGGATAGTGTCTATCGCTACGGGGGAGAAGAGTTTGCGGTTGTCCTAAACCGTTGTGATGTCTCTCAGGCTCAGACCATAGCGGACAAAATTCGAGAAAAGATAGAGAAAAGCAATCTTTTGTATGCAGGCAAGAATGTTCATGTTACGATCAGTGTCGGGGTAACGATCCATAAACAGGCTGATACTATAGAAACTTTAGTTGAACGTGCCGACAAAGCACTCTATTGCGCAAAAAAATCGAATAAAAACTGTACGATGATGTTTGATTGGTAATAAAGATATACAATAAAGTGGGACGGATGAAGAGGGCAGGTAAATAATATGGGACACTATTATTTTATTCAAAGTGTTGAGCTAGACAATAGACCGACAGATAAAGAAGAGTTACTACTTTATAAACTCTCGGAAGAAGACACCCTCGTAGAGTGGAAATACGAAGTTCCGCCGATGTTTTTTCCTCTTTTTTCGAGTGAGCCTATCTATCAAGATTCGATTCTGTATTGCAAAGGCGACGAGGGGCTTTTCCATATCAAAAAAATGTATGACTTTTTGGAAAAACATCGGGAGGTAGCGTTTGATAAGCCCGATGAATTTTTGCTCTATAAACAAAAAATTATCGACTATCTCGATGAATCTGTACAAGGGTACTATCAGTTAAACGGCACCGACGTCTTTGCAATGAGTAGTGAAGAAGAGGAGTTTCTAGAGGACAGCAAAACCTGCTATAACCTGATGAAAGAGGTAAACGACCAAATCCAAGAGGCAATAGAAAAAGACGATATAGAAGCTTTTTTGTCTATTTACACGGATGCCGGCGTGACACACAAAAGTGCGGAACTGCGCTATTTTTTTAACGAGCCAGTGTACCAATACGGATTTGATTGTCTTGTCACATACCATGGATACCAAGATTCGGTGCAAATCTTCGAAGAAAACGGAAAAGCCGGTCTTAAATCACAAGAGGGGGAGGTGCTATTGCCCCCTACGTATGATGAAATATTCGGCTTTGGGGAAAATGAGACCTATTCAGTTGTTCGAAACGGTGACAAATACGGGCATATAGACAATAACGGAAAGCTTATTATCCCCATTATTTATGATGATGCGTATGACTTCGAATTGGATTCTATATGGGATGAAAAAACACAAACCTCTAAAGATTCGTATCGTGCAGTCGTGCAATCAAAAGGCAAGTACGGGGTAATTGATCAGAAACACACCCTTATTTTACCCTTGAAATACGATGATATTCACCTTCGTAAGAGATACGGCAACTTACCGTTTATAATATTTGTAACATTGGAAGGCAAAAAAACGATTTTAGATATCGAGGGCAAAGAGCTCTATTCTGGCGTCATCACCGCTATTCATCATCCGCATGACGATGAGGACGATAGCGGATTTATCAATTTTTATGAACGCTTATTGGTCAAAACAGAGGATGAAACCTACTATCTGAGTCCCTCTTTTAAACCGTATGGCCGCAATGTTGAAATTATCCAAAACGGCTTGGAAGTAGGTAGCAAAAGAAATAGTGTTCATTGCTTCATTGCGAGAAACAAAGAGGGTAAATTCGGGGTGATCACATGGGAAGATGAGATATTTCTGCCTTTTGAGTATGACGCCATAAAAGATATGTATAATCAAAAGAATGACGGCGCTATTTTTAAAGTCTCCAAAGAGGCGAGAGAAGCTTTATATCTTGTCGCGAACAACCAACCGTTGCGTTTGCTCATTCCGTCGATGTACGACAAAATAGGGGACCTCATTACTCAGCACGGCTCCAAAAGTTATATACTCGTAGAAAAAGATGCCAAAGAGGGTTTGTACGATATTACTGAAAATAAAGAGGTCCTTTCCGTTGAATTCGAGGCACTTGTATACGGCGGAAATAACACCGTTTTTACATTTTCCAAAGAGACGATATCCCAATATCTGCTTCCGAGTTTGCAGGAGTGTATTCCGGACTTTGAGGTATTGGAATCGGCATTAAAATGGAGCGAATCCAGCAAAAAAGCCAAAATCATTTTCAAAAAACTCAAGTCCGATTATATGAAAAAGACTTTGGACCTTATGTTTAGCGATCCGGCAGACCACAAAACAATCAAAGAACGGTATCGAGATGTTAATTTTTTACAGCCGAAATCGATATTGGACGCAGCAGGAAAACTGGAGATGCGTTTAACGCAGACCGGAGCCCCGATCGATGACATGCGGATTTTTTATGATGCGTATGCATACCATTTTGAGCAGAAAAAAGGGGCTTTAGAAGAGCTAAACTGGGCTCTGATGCATTATCTCATGGCAAAAATGTATTACGAAAAAGGGGAATATTCTCAAGCCTTACAATACGCGAAAGGGGCGAAAACCTTCATTCATCCGAACAATATGCTCTATACCGAAGTTTTACAATTTATATGTTACACCTATTACGATTTTGATAAAAATGAAGACGCGGTTGCAGCTGGACTTGAGGGGCTTGAGAGCGTAATGGCACATCGATCCCGTCTGACGTCGGGAAAAATGTGGGTTGGCAACGTTAAAAAGGAGCGCGATACTCTGAATGATTTTGAAGAGACGTTTAATTACTATGTGGGATGTGCCTATTTTTATCAGGAGATGAGAGATTATCAAAAAGCGTTGGAATACATCGAAAAGTCGATAACGAATAAAAATGATTGGAATGTTTATACGAAAAATTATATCAGGGCCGTATCGGCTTACCAAATGGCTGAAAATCCTATGGACGTATTGCCTCTGTTGCAAGAGGTGGATGAATTGGGTAAACACTACAATGTCAATGATGATCATAGCTATATAAAATACTTATTGGCATATTCTTATTATCACAACTTCAATGACCCCCAAAATGCGCTTGAAAAATTGGAAGAGTCGCTTGCTATTAACCCTGATTATACGGCTTCACTGAAATTAAAAATGCAAATAGAAGAAAAAAATGAAAAAGGCAAAAGCAAAGGGTTCTTTAGCTTTTTTAGGAAATAAGATGAAAAGCATATCAAGAAATGCGCTCTTTTTTGCCATCGTTTTACTTTTTGGCGTTACACTGTCCGCACAAGACGAAGACAATCAGAGCACACCTGCAAGTCACTGGGTCAAACAACAAGCAATGACACCGGATTACCGGTTTGAAATCGCTGTGACTAATGGGAATGAATCCGAAGGGTACGGTTCTTTGACTGAGTGGGACGGAATCAAAGTTATCAATAG
This sequence comes from Sulfuricurvum sp., assembly GCF_036279695.1. GTDB lineage: Bacteria > Campylobacterota > Campylobacteria > Campylobacterales > Sulfurimonadaceae > Sulfuricurvum. Next base: position 1,482 of record NZ_DASUIQ010000052.1, on the reverse strand, counting down.
GCATACGGACAAAGCGACATTTATAGCAGGAAAAGCAGGAGGCAATCTTTATGTTGCAAACGATGCTTTACTATCACTCATAGATGCAAATTTTGACGGTTTCCCCGATTTACAAATTCGTGCTTTTGACGGCGGGGCAGGGCCTAACAGTGTCGATTATTTTTATCTATACGACCCAAAAACGAAAACGTTCAAGTTTGATGAACAGCTATCAAATTTTTCACAAATCGGTATTAATGTACGTACCAAAAGTATTACGTCGGCTTATCGTGACGGATGTTGTCACCATGTGGAAGAGACCTATCGTTATTTTTCAGGTGTGCTGACACTTGTAGAGAATTGGGATGAACGATTAGTTTTTGATTCAAACATGATTGAGACTACGGTGTGCAAACTAAAAAAGCGAAAAATGCGATGTAAAACCAAAACAAGAGAGTATTCTGAATGAAAATGAAGAATAAAGAATAGAATATGGGTCAGGTATTTAATCTTCACTTTTTCTAAGATTTATGATAGAGTAGTGTTGATTGGTAGTTTATTTCTTTTGCTATAATGCGCGTCAAATATATTCCTAAAAGATTTTAAATGAATTTGATTGAAAAAGTAAAAAACAATGCGCGTTTGAACTTCGACGAAGCAGTCGCATTGTACGATTTAGACCTCTTTACCCTCGGTGAGCTTGCGGATGAGCGTCGCAGGGCACTTCACGGAAAACAAACCTATTTTAATATCAACCGCCATATCAACCCGACCAATATCTGCAAAGACGTGTGCAAATTCTGCGCCTACAGTGCAAGCCGAAAAAATCCGAACCCTTATGCGATGAGCCATGAAGAGATTTTAGCGATTACCGATGACATCGTTTCACGCGGGATTCGTGAAGTCCATATCGTCTCCGCTCACAACCCAGAAACAGGATTAGAGTGGTATTTGGAAGTGTTTAGCAAGATCAAAGCACGTCATCCGCAGCTCCATATCAAAGCTCTCACGGCGGCAGAAGTTCACTTTCTCGCTGAAGAGTATGGCAAAAGCTATGATGAGATTATCGATTTGATGATAGCTAACGGGGTCGACTCGATGCCCGGAGGCGGAGCGGAGATTTTCGACGAGAAAGTACGCGACTACATCTGCAAAGGGAAAGTTAATTCTCAGCAGTGGCTGGAGATTCACCGCAAATGGCACGAACGTGGGATGAAATCCAATGTCACGATGCTCTTCGGTCATGTTGAAGAGCGCTCTCACCGTATCGATCACATGATGCGGATTCGCGATTTGCAAGATGCTACGGGGGGCTTTAACTGCTTTATCCCTTTGGTCTATCAGACTGAGAACAACTATCTCAATGTCAAAGAGTCGATCACGGCGCATGAAATTCTCAAAACGATGGCGATCAGCCGCATTGTTTTGGATAATGTCGCTAATCTCAAAGCCTACTGGGTCACTTCGACGGTGAATCTGGCACTCGTAGCCCAAGAGTTCGGG
>NZ_DASUIQ010000051.1:0-9614 GCF_036279695.1 Sulfuricurvum sp. | reverse complement strand
TAAAAATATATAATAAATATGTGATAACAACGGCTCTACATAGTATAATCGCATATTTATTTCAGAGGTCAGAATGAAAATCCTCGTAGATGCCGATGCTTTCCCGAATGCTCTCAAAGAGATACTTCTTCGTGCGGTACTAAAGAGAGAAATCACGACCATTTTTATCGCCAACAAGCGAATAAGTGTCCCCAATGTCCATCATGTATCGATGGAAGTAGTGGCACAGGGGCCTGATGAAGCCGACCATCGAATCGCCGAGTTATGTGAAGCGGGAGATTTGGTCATTACCGCCGATATACCGCTCGCCGATCGGATTGTGTCCAAAGGTTCAGTCGGACTTGATCCTCGCGGGACGATTTATGATGAGAATAACATCAAACATCTCCTTGCGATGCGCAATCTGATGGAAGAACTGCGCAATAACGGAGAGATCACGGGCGGCCCGAGTGCTATCGGGCAAAAGACCGTTCGAGCGTTTGCAGACGGGTTGAATAAGGTGCTCTCAAAACGAGTAATGTAAAACTAAGAACGATCTTTCCAATAAAACGGTTTTTGATTTTGGTGCATGAGTGCAATGATGATAATTTCTTTGTTAACGTGTTGGTAGATGACACTGAAAGGGAAGCGGTTCGTTAGACATCGCCGTGTTTTGGCTGTCATAGGTTGCCAAGCGTGGGGAAAATCGATAATGCGGTGGATGGTAGCGTAAACTTCTTGGGCAAATTCCAAACCTAGATGGTTTTGGCACTCTTCATAATAATCAATGGCATGATTGAACTCGATTTCCGCATCGGGATGAAATCGAAAATTCATTGCTCAAAACGGGCTTTAATTTTTCGAAAAACATCGTTTCCGTCGATAAGGTTCACAGACCCTTTTTCGATGGATGCAACGCGAGAATCGATTTCTTGTTTCCACAATGTTTCTACATCGTGATGCGATGGATTTAGACTACTTAGTAATTTTTCAATGAGTTTTGTTTTGAGATCGATAGGCATCGAGTCTACTTCAGCTAACAGATGATGGGTGTTTAACGCAAGCATAGTCTACTCCTTTTTCATAGTTGCATCATTATAACATGAATTTTACATCGGTTTTTCTTCAAGCACCGCAACGGAAATTTGATCTCATGCACTTTGTTATTTCTTTTGGTGCATGTAGGCTTTGTACGTCTGAGCGATAATTGAAATACCGCGACGCATCTCTTCGGGTGTTGTGTTGCTAAAATTAAAACGAGCTTCGGAACTGACGCAAGTATCGGGATAAAACTCTCCCCCCGGAACAAAAACGGCTCCGTTTTTTAAACACGCCAGTGCAAGCTCTTTTGCATCAATCTCCTCAGGAAAAGTGCCGTAGATGAACATCCCCCCTTTGGGTTTGATAAAACAAAAATCGCTTAATTGAGAGGTGAGCTCATCGGCAAGTGCATCGCATTTACGTTTGTAAGCCGAACGGATTTTACGTAAATGTTTTCCGAACAAACCGCTTTCCCAAAAACGCTCAGCTAGATGCTGTGACAGGGCTGACGTATGCAAATCTGCTCTCTCTTTCAGTGCTAAAATCGGCTGTAGCAGTTTCTCATCTCCTCGGATCCATCCCAAACGCAGCCCGGGAGCGAGTGTTTTGGAAAATGATCCGACGTGCAGGGTATGATCTGGTGCGTACAGTGACATCGGAGCAAGACGTTCTTCGAAAAAGAGTTCCATATAGGCTCCGTCTTCGACGATGATTCCATTATGATGGATGGCGATTCGGGCGAGTTTTTGTCGAACCTCGTCGCTATAGCATATACCGGTAGGATTTTGGAAATCACACATCAAATAGGCACGCTTGGTTTGTTTGAACATCTCCTCAAAGGTATGAAGATCCAATCCTGAATCGTTCAATGGGACGGGATACATAGGACAGTCGTTCGCACTGAATGCGTTGAGGGCACCCAGATAGGCAGGTGCTTCGACAACCGTACCCTCTCTAAAATAGATACGGCTGATGAGGTCGAGTGCCTGTTGGGCACCGGTGGTGATCAAAATATTTTCGCTTTTTGTCTCCAAACCCATTCCCGTGTAGTAATCGGCCAGTTTTTGACGGAGGGTAGGGATTCCTGCGGTGATCGAATATTGGAGTGCACCGGGGGTGGAAAGCACCTCTTGGGAAGCCTTTTGCATCGCTTCGATAGGAAAGAGACTCTCATCGGGGAGTCCTCCCGCAAACGATACCGTATCACTGCCGATAACTTCCAAAATTTCTCTAATGAATGAGCGTTTCACGGTGAATCCTTTTTTGGTGATATTGTAAAGAAAAGCAAAAGTTTATTCTTTATCCAAATACACAATAAAATTATCCAAAATATTCAATATTACTATCCATTTATGCTAATATTAGGGTATGAAACGGGAAACGAAACATCAACGAGCCGATAGTGTCAACGGGGTACTGTCTTATATCTATTTGCACATCGATACCGATTTGAATGTTGCGGAATTGGCAGAGATGGAGGGGATAAGTGCCCATCACCTCCACCGTATTTTCAAAGAAGAGACGGGGAAAAATCTGTTTGAAACGATCAAATCGATTCGGCTTCAAAAAGCGGCCAGTCTATTATTGACCAATCGTTATGCGACCGTTTCCGAGATAGCGATGATGTGCGGATACAGTTCTCAAACCTCGTTTATAAAAGCGTTCAAAGAGCGTTTTCATACGACGCCGAAAGTGTGGAAACGCGGAGATTCGTTACTCTATTCCGAAAAAATTCTGGAGGGTTCATCATCGGCGAATAGTGATCGTGATTTCAGCAAAACGATTCCTAAAATCGTTAAAACGCCTCCTATTTATGCGGCGTATATCCGTCATCGAGGATACAATATCTCTATCCGAAACAGTTGGAACCGGTTGTACGCGTGGTGCATCGAACATGATATTCCCGAAAATGCCCGACAAATCGGATTTCATCATGACAATCCTACGATTACACCGCTAGATGAGTGTGCTTACATCGCCGCCATAGAGGTAAAAAAAGGGATGAATCTGCACGGTTCGGTCGCGTATTTCGAGATTCCCGCATCGCTGTGTGCCGTTTTCCACATACAAGGAAAATACGGTGATGTCCTCCATTTTATGCGGTATGTGTATCAAATTTGGCTTCCCGAGAGCGGTTTTGAGGCGAAAACACTCCCGCCGTATGCTATTTATCGAAAGAACCATTTTTTGGATGAATCCGATGAATTTGATCTTGAATTTTATCTGCCGATCACTGTTTTATAGAGATTGACTAAATGAGATATTAATCACCCACCTACTATAATCTTTCTACATTTTTTCAAGGCATTTTTTTATGAGCACAGTCCCCCCGTTTACCCATCTTCATCTCCATACCGAATACTCACTCCTTGATGGAGCGAATAAAATTTCAGCGTTAGCCTCACGGGTTAAAGAGCTTGGGATGACGTCGGTGGCGATGAGCGATCACGGAAATATGTTCGGGGCAATCGACTTTTATCAGCAGATGAGAGGGGCGGGGCTTAAACCGATCATCGGGATGGAAGCCTACATCCATAACGGTGAGGAATTGGGAGACAAGAGTATCAAACAGCGTTTTCACGTCTGTTTGTTCGCCAAAAACGAAGCGGGTTATAAAAACCTCATGTACCTCTCTTCAAAAGCCTATATTGACGGCTTTTACTACTTTCCCCGCATTAACAAACAGCTCCTTCGTGAGAACTGTGAGGGGATCATTTGTACCTCTGCGTGTTTGCAGGGGGAGGTGAATTGGCATCTCAACACCAACAGTGAACGGAACGTCAAAAACGGGGCGTTAGGGTACGATGAAGCCAAACGGATCGCGTTAGAGTACAAAGAAATTTTCGGGGATGATTTTTACATGGAGATCATGCGCCACGGGATTGCAGATCAGCTCTTTATCGACGAGCAGGTGATCAAAATCTCCCAAGAGACGAAAATCAAACTGATCGCGACCAACGACACCCACTACACCTATGCGGACGATGCCCAATATCACGAAGCATTTATGTGTATCGGGATGAATAAACTCTACGACGACCCCAAGCGTATGCGCCACTCCGTCCATGAGTTTTACATCAAATCCCCCGAGCAGATGGCGCGGCTGTTCGCCGACATCCCCGAAGCGCTCTATAATACTCAAGAGATCGTAGATAAGTGCCAGTTGGAGCTGAAACTCGGAAACCCGACACCGCCAAATTTCAAATTTACGACCGAATACGCCCGCGAAGAGGGGCTGGAGATTACCGAAGATTCGGAGTACTTTATCCACTGCTGTCGCAGGGGTCTCGAAGACCGTCTAATCCATGTTCCTGCTGAACGGCACCAAGAATATCGGGATCGTCTCGAATTTGAGATGCAGGTGATCAATCAGATGAAATTCCCCGGCTATATGCTGATCGTTTGGGATTTCGTCCGTGAAGCCAAAAAAATGGGGATTGCCGTAGGACCGGGACGGGGATCGGCGGCGGGGAGTCTTGTCGCATTCTCTTTGGAGATTACCGACATCGATCCGATGAAATACGATCTACTGTTTGAGCGTTTTCTCAATCCTGAGCGGGTATCGATGCCCGATATCGATATGGACTTTATGCAAGCACGTCGCGGTGAGATCATCGACTATGTCGTCCAAAAATACGGACGAGAGCAGGTAGCGCAGATCATAACCTTCGGTTCGCTTCTCGCCAAAGGGGTTATTCGTGACGTTGCGCGGGTACTTGAAATGCCTTTGGCTCAAGCCGATGCGATGGCGAAGATGATTCCCGATGAGCTGGGGATCACCCTAAACGGCAAGACCAAAGGGGGGGAGTTCAAACCGGGAGCCTTCCAAAAAGAGCCGAAGATCCAAGAGCTGATCGAAAGCGATGCACAGGCGGCGCGGGTATGGGAGTTTTCCAAAAAACTCGAAGGGCTCAAACGCAATGCGGGGATGCACGCGGCGGGTGTCGTTATCTCCAACGAACCGCTCTGGAAGAAAACGCCGATCTACAAACCCTCAGGGGAGGAGACGTTTGTCACCCAATACTCCCTCAACTATCTCGAAGACATCGATCTGATCAAATTCGACTTCTTGGGACTCAAAACGCTTGACGTTATCGACAACGCGATCAAACTGATCAAAAAACGTTACGACGTAGAGGTAAATTGGCACACGATCGATGAGAATGATCCGAAAGTGTATGAGATTATCCAAAGCGGTGACACGATCGGGATGTTCCAGATTGAGAGTTCGGGGATGCAGGATTTGAACAAACGACTCAAACCCAGCGTGTTCGAGGACTTGATTGCGGTACTCGCTCTCTATCGCCCGGGACCGATGGAATCGGGGATGTTGGATGACTTCATCGAACGTAAACACGGTCGTCAGGCGATCAGTTATACTTTCCCTTCGATGGAGCCGATCCTAAAACCTACCTACGGGGTTATCGTTTACCAAGAGCAGGTTATGCAGATCGTACAAACGGTCGGCGGTTTCAGCCTCGGCGGGGCGGACATCGTTCGCCGTGCGATGGGGAAAAAGAAAATCGAAGAGATGCAAAAGTACAACAAAGAGTTCAGTGAGGGGGCAGCTAATCAGGGACTGGATTATAAAAAAGCTTCCGAACTTTTTGATCTGATCGAAAAATTCGCCGGATACGGGTTCAACAAATCCCACTCGGCGGCGTACGCGATGGTCACCTTTCAGACGGCATGGCTCAAAACCTACTACCCGCAGGAGTTTATGGCGGCATTGCTCACCTCGGAAAAAGACAACACCGACAAGGTCGTCAAATACATCGAGGAAGCCAAACGGATGAAAATCTTCCTCGGAGCTCCCGACATCAACCACTCTCAGCTCGAATTCTCCGCAATCAACAAAGATGACCAAGACCAAATCCTCTTCGGTCTGGGGGCGATCAAAGGGGTCGGAGAAGCGGCGGTCGAGTCGATCCTCGAAGCACGTGCCGAGGGGGAGTTCAAAGACATTCAGGATTTCATCAATCGCATCGAGCCGCAAAAAGTGAACAAAAAGGTGATCGAGTGCATCATCAAAGCGGGGGGCTTGGATCATTTCGGCTATTCCCGCCGTGCATTGTTGGAACAGGTCGAAACTCTCGTCGAGACGGCAAAAAAAGGATCATCCCTCAAAAAAGATGCCCAATTTAGCCTTTTTGGGGATGATGAAGAGGTGACAGCCGTCGAACTGAGCCTCAAAAATATGGATGAGTTCGATCTCAAAACGCTTCTTGATTTCGAAAAAGACACCCTCGGGTTCTACGTCTCCGGTCATCCGCTCGACAACTATCGAGACCAGATCGATGCGATCAACTATACCCTCTCATCTGAGATCGAAAATATTGCCGACGGCTCAAGCGCTATCTTCATCGGTAAAGTCGAAACGATCACGAAAAAGATGTCGAAAAAAGGGTCTATGTTCGGATTGGTAAGTTTGATGGACTTTCACGGCAATATCGAAGTGATGCTCTTTAGCGACAGAGTTGAACAGCTTGAAGCGATGGATTTGGATGAGCCGATCGCATTCAAGGTCAAGGTAACTCACACCGAGATGTTCACCCGTATCAGCGTCACCAAAATCATGACCCTCAATGAAGCGAAAAAAGAGGCGAAAAAGGTGGAGACCAAGATCGTCGAAAACCTCCCTCCGCAGGAGCCGTTGCAGCTGCGCATCCGTCTCAGCGACAATTTAGAGACGTTAGAGAAACTTTACACCCTTGTCCGCCGTCATCCGGGACGCCGAGCGATCAAACTCACCATCGTCTCGAAACTTGCCGATGTCGTGATCGATTCGGCGATACGGGTGGATAATAAGGTTATTGAAGAGTTGAGTGCGTTGGAAGATGTGGATGTGATTTGATCCCGTCATTCCCGACTTGATCGGGAATCTAGTTAAGATTGAAATAAATGAATAACGCCGTGAAGTATCGTTGCAAGTAGATGTAAAGCAATACCAATATAGAGCACATTCAAGTGATATCTGTTCCATCGAATTTCTGTCTCATAGTGATCAATATTTCTCTTTTCTTCTTCATTCAGTTGCAACCCATTGAACCGCTTGTATAGTGCTTCGATGAGATCAAGATCATAAAAACTTTGATTCGTTACACACAGCGGTAGTCTAGGTTGAATCCAGTTGATGAATATAGGTTTGCCAAGAAATATCAATAGACCACTGACAATATACAAGGGCATATTTAGCGCCCATCCTGATGATATCATTAACATAAAAAGCATAGGAAGATTAATTAATACGGCAATACCTAAAACCTTGTCAATAAGAAGTACCTTTTTATCCGCACGTTTATAAATCGCATATTCGGCTTCTTCTTGTGGGTTAAGCTGTTCTTTGGCTCCAAGATCAAATTGGCGTAATTTGAGCCGATGAAGGCGAATAGATTCGTTTCGAATGGCTTGATTTTGAAAACAGAAAGGTTTATTTGTATAAGATAAATATCCGCTGACTAATAAAGTAATCCCAGATACAATATATGCGGGCATAATCCAAAGAGGCATTTTTTTTCTTGTATTGGGATGGATTCCCGATCAGGTCGGGAATGACGAAAAGTGAATGTATTGTAACAAAAATAATGTTTTTTTAAAATCATCAGTTTTTTCCAAAATGGAAATAACTGCAACACATTGCAAAAAAATCTGCTATTTTGGTGAATTCTTTTGCTTAAGTGCAGGACGGAGACTATCTGATCATTTTGTTGACATCAACAAAATGATTGAATATAAATCTATTTGTATTTGAATATGTAGTATAATGTATCTACAAAACTCTACAGGAGTAGACAATGAAAAAAGCGATCAATATTCGAATAGATGAATCGTTGTTAAGTGATTTGGATCAATACGCTCATGAACTGGATCGTTCTCGCACGTATTTAATCGAAAAAGCGGTGAGTGCCTATTTTGATACTCTCGATGAAATAATTAGCGATAAACGAATCGATGACATTAAAAGTGGGAAAAGTGAAGTTTATACTCTCGAAGAAGTCGCCCTCAAACTGGGATTGAATGTATAAAATTATCGTTCCAAAGGCTGTTTTTAAAGAGCTTGAAGCAATCGGTTCTGAAAACCAAAAACTTATTTGGGCAAAAATTAAAGACCTTGAAAATGGAAATTTTACTACGGATAAACCTTTAAAAGGGAATCACAAAGGAAAATTTCGTAAACGTGCAGGGGATTATCGTATCGTATATTTACGAGAAAATGATATTTTGGTCATTACTCTCATCCGAATTGCTCATCGAAAAGAAGTTTATTAAAGAAGGTAATCATGCGCGAATTTAACGAAGAACTGATCAATTTTATCGATGCATCTCCAACCCCGTTTCATGCGGTGGAGTGGATGGCGAAAACACTGGAGTGTCGGGGGTTCATCGCTCTATCCGAAGATGAGACATGGGAACTCGAAGAGGGGAACGACTACTATGTTACCCGCAACGACTCCTCGATTATCGCCTTTACCTACCCTCCGTGTCAGGAAAAAGGGTACACGATTGTAGGTGCTCATACCGATTCGCCCCATCTGCGCCTCAAACCCAATCCCTTGACCACCTCCGCAGGGGTAAAGCGTTTCGGAGTCGAACCCTACGGCGGAGTGTTGCTGAACCCGTGGTTTGATCGCGATTTATCGCTGGCGGGGCGTGTCGTCTATCTGGAGGGGGATGTGCGTCGTGAAGCCCTCATCAATATCAACCGTCCTATCGCTATTATCCCTTCGCTCGCCATCCATCTCGATCGTGATGCGAATAGCTCCCGCTCCATCAATGCCCAGAGCGATATTGTCCCTATCATCGCGACGGGGGAGGTCGATTTTGAGACCTTTATCCTCTCTCATATCCAAGAAGATACGGATAACCTGACCCTCTTAGCCCATGAGCTCAGTTTTTACGACACGCAAAAAGGCTCTTTTATCGGGATCAATAGCGATCTGATCGCTTCGGCGCGGTTGGATAATCTCCTCAGCTGTTATATAGGGCTTCAGGCACTGCTAGAGACCTCGTATCCGATGATGTGTGCGTTTATGGATCACGAAGAGGTGGGGAGTGAGTCTCATATCGGGGCAGGGGGGACATTTGTGGAGGAGACGTTGCGACGGATTGCGGGAGATGAGTATGAGAAACTGATGCGTCATTCGATCATGGTATCGTGCGATAATGCTCACGCACAGCACCCCAACTTTCCGAGCAAACATGAGTCTGAGCACGCGCCGCTTCTCAATGGCGGGGTAGCGATCAAGATTAACTCGAATCAGCGCTATGCGACCAATTCACGGACGCAAGGACGATTTGTTCAGTGCGCACGTGCTCTTCATGTTCCGACACAGACCTTTATCACTCGAAGCGATATGGGATGCGGATCGACCATCGGTCCGATCACTTCTACGCGATTGGGGGTTGAGACGATCGATGTGGGGATTCCGCAGCTCGCCATGCACTCAATTCGTGAGGTATGCGGTACGGAAGATGCTTACGGTCTGTATCGAATATTAGTTCATTTGGGGGATTTTTGACCCCGTCAAGGAATAGCGTGAGTCAGAGTATCTCCCCCGAAGAGCTTAAAGCCCTCATCGATCAAACCTATAAGG
>NZ_DASUIQ010000050.1:0-21577 GCF_036279695.1 Sulfuricurvum sp. | reverse complement strand
GCGTGATAATCGCTCAAAAGCCCGTTTAGGACATTTGATAGAGGATTGGGGTGTAGAGAAATTTGTTGAAGAGTTGGAAAACGTCTCCAACGTTACGCTGGAGAGATACGACTCGGCACCTTTTACTCCGTATCCGCGACGCAGTCATTTTGGTGTCGCATCTTCTGTGCGCAAGGGGTACAACACCATCGGTTGTGCTCTAACCAGCGGACGGATTAGCGGGGAGAAGCTCTTGAAGCTCGGACGGATTCTCGATTTTTATAAAGCGGATGGGATTACCCTCACCGCGACGCAGAATTTTGTAATTTTGAATGTCCATACGGACGTGACCGAAGCGATGATCGATACCTTGAATGCAGTCGGGTTTCATCCGTATCCGTCTGTTTTTGAAGCACGGACACTGGCGTGTACGGGACTCAATTTTTGTAAATTTGCGGTGAGCGAAACCAAAGATTTGGCGATCGAGGTCGTAAAGTATCTCAATGCTAAGTTTAGCGATTTCGATGAACCGGTCAGCATCAGTATAAACGGCTGTCCGAACTCGTGCGCCCATCCTCATATCGTTGATCTTGGGTTTGTGGGTGCGATCGTGAAACGAGACGATGAACGCCACAAAGGGTTTGATCTCATCGTCGGTGGTCATTTAGAGGGTGAGTCAAGCCGTTTTGCACTGAAAACGGGGGTCAAGGTGACGAGTGATGAGGTAGCGCCTCTGATTGAATCGCTGATTAGTGATTTTGAAGCAAGCGATAGCCGAAACTTCGGACATTTTTTATTGGAGAAATACGATCATGAATCAATTATTTCGTCCGCTCCTTGAAAAGGGAGATAAGCTTGAACAGATAGCTCGCAATACGATCGGAGTGCATAAAAAAACGTACTTCGATTTTACCGCGTCGGGTTTGGCGTATGAGCCGATCGAAGAGCGGATACATGAGGTTCTTGAAACGTATGCGAATACCCACTCCAAAGAGGCCTCAATGGCAGCTCGGACGGATCAGCATTATCGTCAGGCGAGAGAGCACCTAAAATCGCTTTTGGGGTTGGATGAAGAGTTCGCCCTTATGCCTTGCGGATGCGGGGCTACAGGAGCGGTCAAACGGCTTCAGGAGATATTGGGACTCTATATCCCGCCTGCAACTCGGGCGAGGTATCTGGCATTGCCGATCAGCAATGAGCTTCCGTTGGTAATTATCGGACCGTATGAACACCATTCCAATGATATCAGCTACCGTGAAGCGCTTTGTGAAACGGTTCGGATCGGATTGAATACCAAAGGGTTGGTTGATCTCGAACAGCTTGAGTCTATTCTCAAAGAGAATGCTCATCGAGAGATTATCGGGACGTTTTGTATCGCTTCGAACGTAACGGGGACGATCACTCCCTACGAGGAGATTTCGGCAATTTTACGACGACATGGTGCGATAGTCTGTTTTGACGCGGCGGCATCATCGCCGTATCTCAATATACCGTGCGAGTTGTATGACGCGATGTTCTATTCTCCCCATAAACTTTTGGGCGGACCGGGGTCATGCGGATTATTGGCGATACGCAAAGATTTATGTGATGCAGATGCCAAGCCGACATTTGCAGGGGGCGGAACGGTTCGCTATGTGAGCCGAACCAGCCATTTCTTCATCGAAGAAGTCGAAGATCGTGAAGATGCCGGAACACCTGGGATTTTACAGCTTATCCGAGCTGCATTGGCATACCAGCTTCGCAATGAGCTGGGATTTGATTGGATCGCTTCACGTAAAAAAAACTTGTATTCGCGTTTTATAGAGGGGTTGAGAGAGATTGAGGGATCAACGTGTTACGGATGCCGCAAGGCTGAGAATATCGGGATTGTTTCGTTTAATATCAAACATATCGACCCCTATGCATTGTGTGAGATTTTGTCCGAGTCGGACGGGTTTCAGACACGGGCAGGGTGTTCGTGTGCCGGACCGTACGGACACGACTTGTTAGGATTGGAGGATGATACCCCGTTCCAAACGCGACCGGGATGGTTGCGGATTAGTATCCATTACTCGCAGGAAATCAGTGATATTGATGCGCTGTTGGAGGCTATTAGAAAATCGATAAAGAGGCTAGAATGACAAAAATTATTCATAAAAATTCAGCCGAATTCACTCACTCGTTTTCGGCGAGAAAAGGAAAAGTATATCTCGTAGGTTGCGGTCTTGGGGATGTAGAACAGTTGACGCTCAAAGCCTATCGGATCATCCGTGAAGCTCAGATCGTTTTATATGATCATCTGATCACGGATGAGATTTTGGCATTGATTCCGCAGGAGAGTCGTAAAATTTATGTGGGGAAACCTCAAAAAAGTCATACGATCAGTCAGGATCGGATCAATGCACTGATCGTCGATTACGCCTCTCAAGGCTACAGTGTCGCACGATTGAAAAGCGGTGATCCCTATATATTCGGGCGCGGTGCGGAAGAGGCTCTTTATTTGGGCGAGCGAGGATACGAAGTTGAAGTCGTAGCGGGTATCTCTTCATCGATTTCAGGACCGGCATGTGCAGGAATCCCACCGACCGCGCGAGGGTATGCTTCGAGTTTTTCGGTGGTATCGGCTCATTTGAAAGAGGATAAGTTTAATTCCGATTGGCTGGCACTTCTCAAAATTCCTAATCATACGACGGTGGTATTGATGGGGCTTGGTTTGGCGAGTATTATTCGCCGAGAGGCGCTAAAAGCGGGAGTGCCAAAAACGTTTCCGGTCGCTATCGTCTCCAATGCCTCTCGTCCTGAACAAGAGAGCATTGTTACCACACTGGACGGATTGACCAAAGCGGCTAAAACACTTGAAGGTCCAGCCGTCATCATTTTCGGAGATGTGGTCAAACTTCACGGAAAGTTGCCTGAGTTTGTATCCCAAGCGGTCGAAATCAGATAAAGTACATCGATTGTTGGTTCAGGGCATTTCCCTGATCGACAAGATCTTGAAGACTCTCGTGAAAAACACTTTTCATCTCTTCTCTCACACGTCCCCAATACAGATGCAAGATCGGCTGTAGCCCTTCATCCGCAGGGGTACAAAGTTCCCCCTCCAACGTAAAAAGGATCTCATAGACATGAATTTGTGCAGGTGCTTTGGCAAGCAAATAGCCTCCGCCCGCTCCGCGGATACTCTGAATCAGCCCCTCTTTGCGCAACGTAGCAAGAATTTGTTCTAGATAGTTTGGGGGAATGTGGGCTTTTTCCGCAATATCACGGATTTGAAGGTGCCCTTGTCCGTAGTGGAGAGCCAACTCATACATGGCGGCAAGGCCATAACTGCCTTTTGTCGAAATTCCTGCCAATTTCTGCTCCTATAGGGTATAGTTGAGATATTGTAATGGAGTTAGCGTTAATACTCCATTAAGGACATCGATTTAGAAGAGATTATTCACTCTCTTTCGGCGATTTGAATGATTTCACATCGATGCGGCGGGGAGCACGTTTCGCTGCCGCAGGAGCTTCTGCGGGCTTTCGATCTTGATAAGGCTTTTTATCCCCAAACGGTTTCTTGTCTCCGTAAGGTTTTTTATCCCCATAGGCTTTCTTTTCCCCGAATGCCGGTTTATCCCCGTAAGGCTTTTTCTCTCCAAAGGGTTTTTTACCGTCTTTATCGTACGGTTTTTTCTCTCCGAAAGCGGGTTTATCTCCGTATGGTTTCTTATCACCAAACGGTTTTTTATCACCGTAAGGCTTTTTATCCCCAAAAGCGGGTTTGTCCCCGTAAGGCTTTTTGTCTCCATACGGCTTTTTCTCGCCATAAGGTTTTCTCTCTCCTTCGGGCTTTCGCTCATCGGAACTTTTTGCTTTGTCTCCGAAGAATTTCGGTTTACTGCTGTAAGGGGTTCTAGCCGCTTTTTCAGCATCTGAACGCGGTGTACCGTCGATATAGTGATTTCGCTCGCGGGTTTTTCCCTCGAAGATAGGTTTTCCGTTTTCATCTTTACCGACAAAACGAGGTTTGCTGTTATGCTGTTTTTTGGCAGTGAAACCATCGTCTTCTCCGCGTGCAGGGCGTCGATCACTACGCGGTGCATCGTCACGTTTACGCTCAGGACGGGTGTCACGAACCGGTTTTTTGTCACGGTTTCTAGGGTCTGCAGCATCACGAGCTTCGCGCTCTGCACGGCGAGCTTTGGCTTCGGCTTTTTGTTGGTTGTCTACGGCGATACCGAAATCGGGTTCAAACCCATTGACTACCTCTTGGACAATGGTGCGTCCGTTGAGAAGTTCGATAGGGTAGAGCCGTTTTTGGTCTTCCGCATCGAGGGTGATAAGGGCATATTCGCTTGCACGTGCGTATCGTGACATATAGAGAATCGCTTTTTCAGGGAGATCGTAGCTGATGAGCACTTCACAGCGTAAATCAGCTGCTTTTGCTAACTCAGCATCGCTGAGGACGGTGATGTTGTTTCCTGCGAAGAGGTTTGTGAGCTCTTCGGAATCATTGGAGGTGACGATCAGAATTTTTTTACCGGCATTGCGTTCGATCAAAAAATGGACAAGCTCATTTTTTCGAGGACGGTTACACGGATGGATACGGTGGTTTTGGCGTTTGATGGGTGTCGATGACATAAAAAGTCCTTGGGTACATAGGCCTCATAAAGAGGGGGGATAAGCGATCAAAAAAGAAGTCTCTAACGCGTGATCGAGAGCGCGAATGGTAAAGGTATTATAGCGTAAAGATCCCTAATTTATCGGTAAGGTTTAATCCCCAATAATTCATCCAGAGGGAGAAAGGTATATCCCATCTCAGTGAGTTTTTCGATAACCCTCGGGAGTGCGGCGACACTGGTCGGATTGCGGTGCATCAGGATAATATCGCCGTTGCGAATGTTCGCGACAACATTATCGACGACGGCATCGGGGTCTTTGAGCGTCCAGTCGAGCGAATCGAGCGACCACAGTACCGTGGTAAGCCCGTGAGCATTGAGCGCATTGACGACGAGCGGATTGATCGAACCATAGGGCGGGCGATAGAGGATCGGGTAGTGTCCGGTGATGCTCTCTATTCGTGTTGCGGCTTGATCCAATTGTGAAATGACACCGCTCTCATCGAGATTGCTCAATCGGGGATGGTTGAGCGTATGATTGAGGACAAGATGCCCCTCTCTATAGGCTCTTTTAACTACGGTGACATTGGCATCCACCATAGTTCCGCCGATCATAAAAAAGGCCCCCTTAACCTGATGATCTTTGAGAATGTCGAGGAGTTTATAGGTATTGTTCTCATCGGGTGCATCATCAAACGTGAGGGCGATATTTTTTTTCGTCGTATCAGCGTTGACGATGACGTTTTGGTACTCACCCGATTTGATCGGATCAACAGTTTTGGTTCTCCAGTTGTCCAAAAATTGGCTCATGTTGGCATCCACAAGCGGGGAGGCTCCGCGAATGTCATAAACAAGATTGCTATTAGCAAGCACCGCAGCAGAGAAAATGATAAAGAGGAAAAGTTTTTTCATGCACAATTATAGCTTCAAAAACGGTTTTATCCTCTCACGAGAATCGGGATGGCTCGAAAAGAGGGTGGTTGAGGTGCTATTGGATTCGGGATCGATACGCAGGAGAATATCGGCAAAACGATGCGGCGGAATGTGTGCTTTTCGTAGGGCATTTAGGGCGAAGCTGTCCGCTTCGTCTTCCATATCACGAGAATAGCCTTGTTGCAGTAATATGGCAGGAATCCCGGCCGCAAGATCGGAATAGTTGCTGATGTCACCGGTGATCATCACTAAAACGACTCCCGAACCGATGGATTGGAACATCATGCGCAGAATATGTTTGTGTTTGATATGTCCGAGTTCGTGAGCCAAGACGGCTATGATCTCTTCATCATTTTTGGATTTATCGATCAGCTGGTCGGTGATGACGAGTTGATTACCGGGGAGGGCAAAGGCATTGGCTCCGATGGTTTTGCTGTTACGAAATAAAAGTTCATACGGAGGGCACTCTTGCGTTGAACATAGGGTTTTTAGCTCTTCGGTAAGTTTTTTTTGACGGTTTGGATGTAGCGTCGATGGATCGAGATAGAGTTCATCAAGAGTATGGAGCGTCTCACTAGCGACTTTTGCCTCGGCACCCTCCGGAAATACCGTCGCAGCGTGTTGTGCGAGTGCGGGAAGTCCCCAACGTAATACGGAGGCGATAATCGCTATCGTGAGGATTAGGGCACTTGCGGCATAGAGCAGTTTGTTTTCGAGATGGCGGGCGAGATTTTCGGGTGTGGAATGGTTGAGTTGGAGTTCCAATTTTCGGATGGCATCTCTGTCACTGCTGTGGATCTCCGCATCATCCGCTAAACGGATAATACTCCGAGCGCTTCCGACCGTAGGATCGATCGTGATGGTTGATAGGGGAATATCAAAACTGACATCGGAATATTTGAGTGTCAGTATCGTCTCATAGACGGTGATAATCGACGGGTAGGCTCGGGAGCTTTTCCCGTCATAATATTCCCCTACAAACTCGATCATGCGATGCCGATGTCCATATCGAACAGATCGGAAATTTCGGCTCCGACCGCGCTCATACTCTCCCGTGCTTGTGTTGCAAAAGAGGCTAAATCATCTGAAATAACTACTAAATGCTCTGATCGGTAACGTGCGATACGAACCGCCGCAAACGGGATAAAAAGACCGAAGGTAATAGCGATCAGGATTAGATTGGAGATAAAAATCCAGACCAAATCACGCGCCCGTTGAGTCGAATGAAAACGGACATTTTTTAATACGAGGTGATTGTAATAGAGGTTGGCTTTGCGCGCTTGGATAAACGCGACGAGGATCGGAATCATGAGGTAAAATGAGATGACTCCGATAATAATCAATGAGGTGATTGACGCGATAACAAACTCTTTAGGCATCCCCATCGCGGAGAGTTGGTAAGCACTATAGGCACTGTAGGCAAAAAATCCTATCGGAATCAGCAACAACGCTAACGCACTCAGATAGACGCCCCAAAACGGTTTTAAGCTCCCCTCATAGGTCGTCGGCGTCTCTCCGTATACATAATTTGAGGCTAAAAATCGGACTTGACGATACGCGGTATAGGGGAGTGCCAGACCGAGACTAAGCATCGAGACGACGGGGAGGAGTAGATAGACGAGCGCCGCTTCGCCGACACTTCCGGTAAAGTTGAACTTTAATCCGCGATACGCACTTTGGCGTGCAGCAAATCGCAATGCCATGACGATGATCCACGGTGATGCGATCATAATGGCGAGCATGATCAGAGCGGCAATTGCCGGTGCAAAGGAACTGGTGATCGAATAGATGATCAAAAGAGCGGCGGCGATGAGTCGCCCTTTGAGAATTTGCATCGGGGTAGCCAAATATGAAAACGGAGAGTTGTCGAGCAGAGTATGTCCGTAAAACCATCGGTTAGTTCGTACTTTTGCCCATGCGGAGTAAATTCCCAGGGTGATAATAGTGAGGGCTATATTCACGATCCAAATACGGAAATATTCGCCTCCGGTTCCGGTAAAAACAAAGGGGTAATTTTTGGTGTTATTCATCTAGCGCCTTTGAGCAAGTGGTATTGAAGCGAACATGATACAATTAATTTAGTTATTTTACATAATATTAAAACTATTTTTTTAACTCTCCCGCCAAATATCCGCTCGCAAAGCTCCATTGCAGATTGTATCCGCCGCACGGACCGTCCAAGTCCATCACCTCCCCGCAAAAATAGAGCCCTTTGAGAATTTTGCTCTCCATCGTATCGGGGGAGATCTCTTTGAGCGACACTCCGCCTCGGGTGATCATCGCCATTTTGAACCCGTCATGTCCGATCACGCTCAGCGGTGTCCATGCGAGGAGTTTGATGAGGGCATCGCGTGCCATCCCCTCTAACTTGTTAAACCCGCTGTCTGGGTCAGCTTGAGCGAGGGAACACAGTGCACGGCAAAGGGGTTCTGGGAGGAGGGTCATCATATGGGTGAGTACGGATTGCTCAGGGTTTCGATCGATTTCTCGCTTGATATGGGCACGGAGCTGTTCTTCGTTGAGCCCTTTGGTCATGTTTATGAGGAGCGGAACCGAGCCGTGTTTTTCGATCAGAGGGGTGATCTCACGGGCGACATCGAGGACGACGGGACCTCGGATACCGTTTTGGGTAAAGATCAGATCACCATGCGCGCGGATACCTTTGGCTTTAGGGAGATCGATACGGATCTCCACTTTGGGAATCGTATCGGCGCGGCACTGAGCTACCCACGTCTCCTCTGTACGAAGGGGCATCATCGCAGGATAAAGCTCCGTGATTTTGTGTCCCGCTTTTGAGGCGATACCAAATCCGTCCCCCTCGGCGCCCAACTGAGGATAGCCCAGTCCTCCGGTCGCGAGTATGACATGCGATGCGCTATAGGTATGATCAGAGGTGTTGACCCCGCATACACGCTCACCGTTGTGTTCGAGTCTCTCAACCCGTGCGGAAGCGATCAGTGTCACACCGAGTCGTTCCATCTCCTCTTCGAGGGCGGTGATGATGCTCACAGAGCTGTGCGATACGGGGAAAACGCGGTATCCGTCGGGGGCATGGCTCTCAACACCGATTTCAGCGAAAAAAGCAATTAGGGCTTTATGATCGAGCGCATTGAGGGCAGGGGTCATAAATCGTCCGTTGCGTCCGAAACGAGCCATAAAATCTTCATTGCTGAGGGTGTTGGTGAGGTTACATCGACCGCCCCCCGTTGCTTTGAGTTTGGCGGCGATTTTGGAGAGTTTTTCGAGTAGCAGGACTTTTTTTCCTTGCCGTGCGGCGGTGATAGCGGCCATGATTCCCGCTGCTCCCGCACCGACAACGATGACATCAAAAGAAGTTTCAGAGGAGTTTTGCATACGCCATTATAGCGGTGCGGCACGCTAAAATCCAAATTTTTAAATATCGGTGATACGGACGAGTGTCAGGTATTGTTCGCTCTCTAAAATATTGAGTGATACCCCGAATTTTTGGGAGAGGTGTTTGCGCTGACCTTCGGTGAGCTCTGAGAGATGGATTTTATAGTAATGGTGTCCGCTGTCTGAGCTGACCTGCATATGATACGAATGGATGTCTTCGCTTGAGGGGTCGTAGTGGATATATTTTTGCATAGGTTATCCTTTTTTCTCATCACATAGTGTTTTATTCGAAATGTGCTATATTCTATCCTATAAACCCATACAGAATCGAGAAACCATGCGTATCTTATTAACGGGAGCCGATGGCTATATCGGACGCCGCCTTAAACGTGTACTGATGTCGCAACGCGATGTCTCTCTTCGTCTGATGGTACGTAACCGTGCCAGCCTTTCATCGGATATAAGATCCGATATTGAGGTGGTACAGGCGGATGTTTTGAAAAAAGAGACACTGGACGCCGCATTGGAGGGGATTGATGTCGCCTACTATCTGATCCACGGTCTCGCACGTCCCAATTATCAGGAGTTGGATCGCCAAAGCGCTCAAAACTTTCTGGATGCCGCTATCCGAAACGGTGTAAAGAGCATCATCTATCTCGGCGGATTGGGGGAAAAGAGCAGTGCCAGCGAACACCTACTCAGTCGTATAGAGACGGGTGAGATCCTCAGCTCCCGTCCCGATGCGGTGCGATGTGTGTGGTTTCGTGCCGGAGTGATCATCGGATCGGGGAGTGCCAGTTTTGAGATCATCCGTAATCTGGTTCAAAAGCTCCCGATTATGATTACCCCTCGTTGGGTCAAGAGCCGTATTACTCCGATAGGGGTAGATGATGTCATCGGGTATCTTGATGATGCTAAAACGCTGAGTCTTTCGCACAACGAGATGATTGATATCGGGAGCGAAGCGATGAGCTACGGGGAACTGATGCTTCGCACCGCTTCCGTGATGGGGCTGCACCGTTGGCTGATACCCGTACCGTTGTTGACACCCAAACTCTCTTCGTATTGGCTCACTCTGTTTACTCCCGTCCCCTACAGTGTTGCGAGTTCACTGATCGAGGGGCTTAAAAGCGAAGTGGTGATGACCAACAACCGTGCCGAAGTGTTGTTTGAACGCCGCCCTATCGGATTGGAAGCATCGGTTGCAAAAGCGATCGAGGAGATACGAACGCATCAGATCATCAGCCGTTGGAGTGACAGCGGCGGAGGGGTATGGGAGGTAGATCATGCACGTGATATTGCTGATGCTGTTTTTACCGACCGTCGAATACTCCCTTTGGGGGATAAATCTGCCGAATCGGTGTTCAAAAGTTTTTGTGCGATCGGCGGATCAAACGGGTGGTTCGGGTATGATTGGCTATGGAAAGTGCGCGGCGGGATCGACAAACTCCTCGGAGGTGCGGGGATCAATCGGGGACGTCGAGATTCTGAAACACTGCGGATCGGGGATAGCCTCGATTTTTGGAAAGTGGTCGATTTGGTGGAGAATGAGCGGCTTTTGTTGTACGCGCAAATGAAGCTTCCGGGGTCAGCGTGGCTGGAGTTTAAAATCCATCAGGGGACGTTGATTCAGAGTGCCTATTTTTATCCCGACGGGGTGAGCGGTCGTCTTTACTGGTACATTTTAATACCGTTGCACCATCTCATCTTTGCCAATATGGCAAAGAAAATTTTAGAGAGGGCTTAGCCTCTTGCCGTTACTTCGAGCAAGTGGTAGCCAAATTGGGTTTTGATCGGACCATACAGAACGCCGACATCGCCGGTGAATACCGCTTTGTCAAACTCAGGAACCATTTGACCTGGGCTAAATCGTCCTAAATCTCCCCCTTTGCGTCCTGATGGACATTGGGAATTATCAGCTGCTACTTCGCCAAACGGAGTTCCCTCTTCGATCTGTTTTTTGAGTTCGTTACACTCTGCTTCGGTGCTTACTAAGATATGACGTGCGGTTGCCCATGCCATGAAAATCCTTTTTGTGTTTTTGAAATTCTACACTTCCTTGGCTTTTAGAATGTGCAATTGGTTCAAAACGTAGTTTTCTCCGAGTTTGACAATGTCGGCCTGATAGATCAAGGTTTGTGCAGAAGAGAGGCGGTGCTCGTTCCCCTCGATCTTGGCGTATATTTTAGTCATGTTCGCTCCGATGAGCGTTTTGAGATCATCCTTTTGGATCATCCCGATAATTCCGTCCAACCCATCAACAGGGAGAGGCAGATTGCAATAATAATCACCGATGTCATTCACCCCCCAGTAGATAAATCCCAACAGGGCATAAAAGTCGAGCGATGCCGAAACTGAGGTAAAGGTGATCCGCCGTACATGTTTTTCAGCCGCGTGAGCCAAAATGAGGCGCAACAGCTCGGTCGCATACCCTTTGCGCTGTTCGCTTTGCGGAGTAAATAGGTTGTAGAGGGTGAGGTATTGTCCGTAGCGGTCTATTTTGTAAAAAAGATAGCATAAATGGGCATTGTTCTCATCGCACAGTACACTGCACCCTTGGGCATTCCAGCTGAAATGGCGATCCCACCACGCCAGTGATTGATCGGCGAAACGGGTACTCTCAGCGTCTTGGATAAGAGCGGTGGAGGCGATATAGGCATCTCGATTAAGAGATTCGAGATGATAGGGTTGCATCAGTATTTTTTGTTTGTAGTGACGAGGAGATCTTTTTCGCTCAGATCATCCATGAGAATTTTGAGATTTTTGAGGGTGTAGAGTTTCAGCGTTTCGCTTTTCTCTTTTTTAAATTCGCTGGAGAAGCCGTTTTTGGAAAAAATCACGAAAATATCGGGGCTAAGTTCCACTTTTGCACATTTTTCCTGCAATTTAGAGAGCTCTGATTTGTTCGCTTTGGATTTAGAGTATTTGCACGCTCCCACGATCACTTTGTCCCCTTTGGTTTTCCCCAAAATCTCGATTTCGGTATTTTTGTCCCAGTAGGAGCCGATTTTTGCCACCCAATCCTCTTTGAAACTTTCTTTGACGAGGGCGATCGTCAGTGCTTCATAGACTTGATCGAAAAAGCTCGCTTTGGTGTTTTCCCATTTTGCTTTCATCTCGGTGAAATCCCCCTCTTTGATCCCTTTGTAATACGGTGATACGGCGGAGAACCAGAAGCGCAAAAACGGTGCGGTGAAAATGAGACGCGCAGATACCTCCTCGGTCTCATCGATGGGATCGGCTTGAGAGGCTTGTCGCGAGAGTAAGCCGAATTTGATCAAAAAGGCGGCCGACTCTTCCCCCTCTTTGCGGGTGAGATCGGCGCGTCGGTAAGCGGAGTATTCCCGTCGATCACCCGAAGCTACCGCCGAGAGGAGGGCATGATGTGATTTATTGCTTTGGGTGATTTTGGTCAAATCACCGTGGATGTAGCGGTAGTTTTTGAGCACCTTCTCCTCGATTAACTCTTCGAGAGGTTTGGAGAGATCGACACTGTACCCCATCCCTCCGAATACCGCGAAATACTCGATTGCGCGTTCGATGTCGGTGGCGTTGTTTTGAAAACAAAACGACCTGAATTGTTGAAGGAGGGTTGGATGTTTAGTCATAGAGGGGAAGCCTTGGGTTCTTTTTCAGTATTATATCCTACAGTAGAAACAGCAAAAGGGCGGAGCATGAATTATTTTCTCATTTATGTACTTTTGGTCGTATCGGCACAACTTCTTACCATGCTGCATATGCTCTATTGGCGGAGAAATCACAGCACCATTCTCGCGTGGTCTATGGCGATCTTAATGTTCCCGTTTCCCGCATTTGTCCTCTATTTTATCTTCGGAAACCGAAAAATACGTCAAAAAAGTAAAAAGCGGACATTGCAACTGCATAATCCCCCTCTTTTGGATAAAACAACACTAAACCCGATAGAGAGGGTTCTTTATGCCCACGCTTTGAGCAGGACAACCGAATGCAACGATATTCAGCTCTATTTTGACGGAGTTGAAGTCTATACGGTATTACTGAACGAGATTATGAATGCACAGAGATCGATTTTTATCAGTACCTATATTTTGCAGAACGATTCGACGACACATCTGATTTTGGATGCATTGAGACAAAAAGCGCTGCAAGGGGTCGATGTCAAAGTTTTGTTGGATGCGGTCGGATCGTATGAACTCTATTTCCATCAGTCTCCGCTGAGGGCGTTACGCGATGCAGGGGGGATCGTTGAGTTTTTTATGCCGATTTTAAAACATCCGCTCAAAAACTATATCAACCTGCGCAATCATCGTAAAATTTATCTGTTTGACGAGCGTGTTGTCCTCGCGGGTGGGATGAATCTGGGGAAACGATATTTGGGTTCGGAACCGGTAAAAAAGCGGTGGGTCGATATGATCTTTCGATTGGAAGGGGAGGCTGTTTTTTCGTACCTTGAGATATTTTTTGCCGACTTTGAGTACGCAACGCATCAAAAATGTGTTGCGAGAAACAAAGAACCTCACGGTTGCGGAGAGCATAGGGTTCAAGTCGTCCCTTCCGGTCCCGATATAAGCAGTGACGCTCTTTATGAAGCGTTATTGAACGCAATCCATTCAGCACTAGAGAGGATATGGATTGTCACCCCTTATTTCGTCCCTGATGAGACAATCCTGCGAGCGCTCATCATCGCCAAGCACAAAGGGGTCGATGTTCGATTGATCACGCCGTTGTATTCAGATCATTGGATTAGCGACATAGGTCGCAGCAGCTATATGCGCGAAGCCCAAGAGAACGGCATCGAAGTGATGCTCTATCAGGGGAATATGCTTCACACCAAAGCCGTGTTATTGGATCATTATGCCGTGATGCTCGGATCGGTCAATATTGATAATCGAAGCCTTTTTCTCAACTACGAAGTGGTCAGTTTCGTTTACTCCGAGCCGATTATTGTGCAGATGGAACTTTGGATCAAATCGCTTATGGAGCGTTCGGTTAGCGGGATGAAAAAAGGGTCGAGAAAAAGGGTTATAACGGAGAATTTCATGCGTATCTTTTCACCTCAACTGTAGTGGGAAAACGGTATGATTAAACCCGATACACTGATCCGTAATATCCCTGAACGCAAAGAAGAGAAACGGCTCCCTATGGAGTTTGGTCTTTTATGCTGGAATGTCCATAAAAAGAACCTCGGTTATCGATTTCATCGCTTTTTCGGTGAACTCTGTGATCGTTATAGGATCGATCTTTTAGCTCTCCAAGAGGTTAAAATAGATCCGAACACGGCATCTTCACTTAATGCATATCATTTTTCAATGGCTCCGAATATGCGGTTTTTCAGACGCACTTACGGAGTCCTAAACGGCTCTTTAGTACCGGAATACGATAGTACGGCGCTCCTCTCTACTCATAGAGAAGGGGTGATCCAAACTCGCAAAAGCGCGATCTATTCTACCTATCCGATGGACAACGGTGAGAGTCTTTTGATGGTCAACCTTCATGCGATCAACTTTAGGGGGAGCGATATTTACCGCAAAGAGATCGAAGCCGTTTTCGATGCGATTCGCCACCATCACGGAGCGATGATCGTGACGGGAGATTTCAACAGCTGGAACCAAGAACGGGTAGCCTATCTCATGAAGCTTGTGGGTGCGTTGCAACTTCAGATCGGCGAAATCGAACATCCCCATTTGGTAAAATCGTTTATGAACTGCAGGCTAGATCACATCTTTTATCGGGGGCTGAAATTGATAGAGAGTTGTGCGCTCGATGTCAAAAAGGTATCGGATCATAATGCGCTGTACGCCCGCTTTAGAACCCTTTAGCCGTTTTCTCCGAAGAGCCTAGAACTTTATCCGAGCCTTTTTGAGTAAGAACGACGGTGACACCGTCGGGTTGAATCTCGATGATCCCTTCGTTTTTCAGCTCATCCATCGCGATTTGAAAAGCTCTGTCTTGTTTGGAATCGATCTTTTTCAAGATGGCGCTGATGACATCTTGTTTGCTCATGATGTGACCCGCCGTGGCACGAGAACTTTTGAACCAATTGATAAACATGGCTTTGATCTCATTTTTTTGAGTCGTCTCTATGCTCTCTTTTTTCGGAGGGGCTTTACGTTGAAAATTAGGAGAGGGTTTGGAGTACTCTTTGCGAGGTGCTGGTTTTCTACTATGGACAGGTGCTTTGATGGGGGATCCTTCACGGTCGTTTAATGAACGTATTATAGCCTTAACTAAATAGTTTCACCACCATATAAATGAGCATCCCCTCTGTACTGCCGATGATAAAGCCGTTTGCAATACTGCGCCAAATCGTCGTAATGAAATCTTTAGGGTCATACACCCATGGGTCTAATATGAGATTCATAACGTGCCCCTTTGTTAAAAGTAGCGGTAAATAAATACGTTTTAAATGGTAGTACTGTTTGGCTAAAAAAAATATTTGAAAACAGAATTACATAAATGTAGTCGATAAAAAATTGTTATAAACATAATATGATGTATAAGTA
The DNA here is from genome assembly GCF_036279695.1 of Sulfuricurvum sp. Lineage (GTDB taxonomy): Bacteria > Campylobacterota > Campylobacteria > Campylobacterales > Sulfurimonadaceae > Sulfuricurvum. The sequence goes on along the minus strand of NZ_DASUIQ010000050.1, from coordinate 6,249 downwards.
AAATTAAATTGTTAAAAGGGGTTTTGAGGTAAAATAGTGAGATTATTAAACGATAAATATGAATAACTGACGAGGAATACGATGAAAGAATTGAGTGTTGTTGATTTAAAGCTGGCATTTGAACAGGATATAAAAATGGCGCTTTATACCCTCGATCGATACAATATAGAAGCCAATCTGGTATTGGTGGCGTGTGACGATTATGACATCGATAAAGCACATTTGATGGAGAGCGTACGACAAAGCGATATTATCAAAAAGGTAAATGAGCATTACATCGCGGTATTATTTACGTTTGTCGATCATGTGGGTGCGAGATGCGCTTTGGAAAAATTGCTTAATATCTATGCTGAGTACCGTCTCAAAGGGAGTTTGATTATTCTGAGAAAAGGGGAAAGTATCGATGACGTTTGCAATCGATTGCTGGAAGCGAACCATATCATCCACGCAGATCCCGCCAAAAATATGTTCTGCGAGTTTGACTACGCTCTCGCAGAATAGAAACCAACCCCTTAAAAAGGGTTTTCTACACGCTCAGAGGGGATAATCTCTACCTGATCGGGCAAATGTTTATCCCGCTTTAGCGCATCGATGGAGGCATCGATAAGCCGTTTGAGCTTCAAAGCGGCTTCGAGTCCGTGTTTGTCTTTGGTAATATCCAAAGAGCCGTAGATCGAGATACGATCCAAACGATTCTCAACGCTTAGGTTATCGATCTGGAATGAATCCGTTTCGTTTTCGTATGCCATAAAAGGTTGTGAGGGCATTTTAGAACATCCGTTTTAAAAGTTTTTCGATCAAATACATTATATCTTTATTCGTCGTATTGTTGTACGAATTGCCGTGATACCCTTGCGGGTCGGGTAAATCCATCGCATCTTCTTTGGCAGATTGGCTCATCTTGGGAAAGAGCCGCACTCCGCTTTGCTTCTCCAACTCGGCAATGCTGAGTACTTCATAATCGTTACTCGGCGCATTGGTGACGATATAGGCCGCCCCCGCTTGGCGGGCAGGGTCATAGATCGCTTTATAGAGCTTGGTCGGAACCAGTACTCTTCCCCCGATCCGTTTCACCTGCGAGCCGTTGAAAATCACTCCCGTAATAACGTAGAGGGAGCCTTTTTGTTTTGTCAGATGGCGAGTCGCCCCCTCGATAGCCGACCATATTCCCCGATTGTTTTCGCTATTTTGTGGCACCATGTTGGCGAGGGTAAAACACTCATGTTGCGCTTGTTTGTTTCCCATATCGGCTGCGGGGGCTAAGTGACCGCGATCATAGCCTGATCGGGCATAATCGGCGAGTTCGGCACGCTCATCGGTGCTTAACTGTTCTTCGGGATGAAAATCGTTGGTTCGTTTGCTCTTATGGCGCAATCCCTCTTTGGTGAGGTGCTCAGCTGCCCAAAGCGGTGTACGCGAAAGACCTGAGTGCATAATGGCAAAACCGCTGTAACAAAGCTCTTTGGTTTTGATCTGGAGCTTGGGGTTTAGGATGTCGGGAGCTTCGTTCGTGTAATAAAGCCCCTCGCACTGCGTCGGGGCGCTATAAAGTGCGGTTGTGAGTAGAAAAGAACTGAGTAAAGGGAGAAATAATTTCATGAAAGGATTTTACCATGATTTTTGTTCTCCTAATGACGTCGATCCTTGTTTAGCCGTCTAAAAACGCTTCCCATTTCAACGGGTTCCAATGATAGGATGCCTGAGAAATTTGAGACGGTGTTTGGGGGATAGGGGTGGCCGGTGGGATAGTGAGTGTCGGCGGAGTCGGGGCTATACCGGGGATCGGGAGCATCGGATCTGCGGAAGCATCATCCATATAGGCGATACATTGTCCCCTTTTGTCACGTAAAATTCCTTTGTAAACAATACCGAGATGTCGAGAGTCGAAGGTGAAAATATTGCCATCACGTATAAATGCTCTGTAGCAGTTTTTACGGTCATATATGACGCCGTTATAAAGCCATCCGATGGTTCGACCATGGCGGTTAAATATTGGTTTCATCGCTGTTTCTCCTTTACCGGTTTTTTTATGAGGGAATAAATTGTAGCAGAGTTTTTTTTAAATGTAAAATAAAATCTATTATTTTTAAACATTTATTATTTGTATTTTAGTCAAACTAATTTGCCTCTGTTTGTTTAAATCCGTTAAAGTTATAATATACATAATATTCACAGATAATTAACATTAGCTTCGATACAATTTCAAAAATTATATCCGGATGTTCTTATGCTCTTTTATTTGGCGCTTTTTTTGGCATTTTTATATTTTAAAATTGCCCGTGTTCACCGTAAAGAGGAAAAATCCTCTCGAATGCTTTTGGCTCAACATTGGGTTGTAGGATTGGCTATCTTAGCCATTTTGAGATACGGCGGGCTGTATGTTTCGTGGTATGTGTTTATACCTTTGCTATTTCTCTTCGCGACCATAGCATCGTTGATGGTTACCGCCATTCAACTGGGGATTTTTGTGGATGGAAAACCTCTTTTTGGATTGACTCAAGCGTATAAGTATGTTCCATTTTTAGGTTTGAGTATTATCGTCTTTTCTGCATTTTTGTGGGGATGTCGATGGATGTTTTGACTTATTTCGGTTTATTTGTCTAAGAAAGGTTATTGTGAATATAGATGGGGAATAAATGATAAAGGAAGAAAAAAAGTAGCTTATTTTCTATATTTTAGGAACGCTACTGTTTAGCTCAATCATTTTATCCTCATTTAGACGATATAAAATATCCCTATACATTTGTCCATTTCTCCAATCAAAGTAACCATAATAACGTCCCGAATCGGATTCATTCGCATCCCATATCATCTTCTTGCTATTAGTATCAAAAATTTTGGCTTCAAATTGAAAAAAAACGTTATAGTTGCCATATGAAGATACCCATTTTCCTTTGACATGGCGTAGCCATAATACATGTGCCCAATTTTTTTGTTCTTCATTCGGAATCAAGGTTAATGGATGAATCGAATTGTTCAAAACGGGCATTACGAAAATAAGTTTTGAATGTATTCCATTATCTGACATAACTTGAACAAAATTTTCACTAGCTGCTTTATTCATATTAATGTTATAAGTGAATAAAGCAGAATTTATACTAAGATTATCGCCATTCTTTGGTGAAAAAAATGGTTGTTCAATAACAACTAACATGTCTTTGAGTGGTTGTTGAGGTTTTTCAATAACTATAGATTTATTATAAGCTGGTGCACATCCAGAAAACCCAATACTTATTAAAGAGGTTAAAATGAAAAGAGTGAGTTTATTCACACGTATTCCTTTACATTTGATTTAAAAAAAGAATTTTGTGTATTCTGATGGTTGCCCTCTAGCAGAAATTGACATACCACCTTTGTATTTATATACATATGAAAATTTTTGTTCATCAAACTCCCCTTTTTTTAGGAACCCTGCATGGTAATAGAACTTATGAGGGGCATCATTCGCAAATAAATAAGCGATTACAAATGCATTACCTTTTTCATTCACCATGAGAGCGGTTGCTGTTCCGGTAGTTGCCAGTTGTTTAGATAAATCTGTACGGAGTTTTATAATCTCGTCTTTGTCCATATCCGGAAAGTCAATGGTTTTATCAAAAACGTTTAACGGCAATATAGGATTTTTATTTTCAGACATAGGAATGCAGTAAATTTTCCCTTTTGTTATTGCTAAGTATGGTTTTGATTTATCTGCAGGCATTATGACTGATATTTTGTCTTTTTCTGGCTCTTTAAGAGATTGTTCACCTATTGTAGGAATACATTCTTTCGAAAATTCATAGGCATTTTTATCATCAAAAGGGATAGACAAAAAATCACTTCGGATCTCATCTTGCGCATAGAGCATTTGAATCGGGATAACAATAGTAAAAAGACTTGCTATCAATAATTTTTTTTTATTCATAAACATTTCCTATTCGGGATGATATTTATGATTTTAGCAGAATATTATTTGATTTTTGTGATTTTTAACGTAAATGAATATAAAAATGTTTTAATATTTTTATCTTAGTCACTTCTTATGGTTCAGATGGGCAACAACTTTATATTGGTACTCCATATACTCTTGCAGCCCCTTTTCCCCTAAAAGATCGGAGAGCTCTTGCTGGGTATTTTCGATAAATACCGTCGCACGTTTCATCAACTCCATCCCTTTGGCGGTTAATAGAACCGCTTTCTCTTTTTTATTCTCTCCTGCTGCGAGTGTAATATACCCCAACGTTTCAAGTTTCGTCAGATTCTTATGCATCGCCTGTCGCGTATAGCCGATCTTGGACGCAAGGGAGCTGGATGTGATCCCTTTATACTCGTCGATATAGGGAAAAAGGACGATCAGCGCATTGCTTAGTCCATCAAATCCTTGCGATGATAGTTCATCTAATATGAGCTGATTAAATATTTTACTGGTCTCTAACGATAAAAAGCAGATTGACATTGTAAACCTAGTTGACAAATTTGTTTTGTTGGAATATTATTGCATAAAAACCCAAGGAATATAACATGAGATACCTTCTTCAAGTCGATTTTCCGCATAATGGACCGTTCGGTGATGAATTGAGCGGGGCAATGAGTGATTTGGCAAAAGACATTGCAAACGAAAAAGGGCTTATTTCCAAACTATGGACGGAAAACGAAGCAACCAAAGAGGCAGGGGGGATTTATTTGTTTGATAATGCTGAAGATGCGGCGCGATATTTGACAAAACATACCGAACGTTTGGAAGCATTCGGATACAGCAACATACGAGGCAAAATCTTCGCGGTGAATGAAGCGTTGAGTGCGTTGTCGATTCCGACTAAGTGAGTTGTAACAGTTTGTATTCTCACTCAGGAGAGTGAGAACGCGAGGAAATACTATTCCGTTTTTGCTTTGACGGATGTTGCACCTTCGTTTGCTTCACCCTTTGACCACGTGGTTGCATTGGAAGTATCTTCTTTCATCCCTTTCCAAGTAGCCGAACATCCTGTGCAGAGTAGTAATGCGGTAGCGATAAGTAGTGTGCGTTTCATTGGTGACCCCTTTTTACGAATAAGTTAAAATCATTGTATCATTTAAAATAACATATAATGTTAATTATTGTAATTAAAAGTGGGAAGGAAGAAAATCTTGGTTTAATGGACGGTAAATTTCTGTCTCGTCACTATTCCCCAATAAGGATCATCATAGCTCTCTTCGGTAAAATCCGTCTCGATAGAGTTGAGCGTATTCCGCCAAAATACGGTGGCGTACTCAGCCCCCTGAATCTGTTTGATCTCCCACTCTCCGGGGTAGTTTTTCCAAATAGCGTGGGCAAACTCCATTCCGATACCGTTTTTTCTAAAACGAGGTACAACGTAAAACTCACACACCTCGTAGGCTTCAGCCTCTTTGCAACGGATCGCGGCGATTCCGGCAGGGGTATTGTCGATTTGGAGTAAAAAGCCTAATGTATCGTCTCCTAGATGGGTATCGAGTTCGAACAGACCCGAGTCATTCGGTTTCTTACCCGTGATCGGTGAAAACTCGGCTTCGTAGGATTGTATGAGATTGTGATAGATAGGGGAATTGGTTTCGGTAACAGGGGTGATTTTCATAAATATGTTTAGGCATAAAAATCAAGATGCGACGATAACATAGGATAGTTTTCCATCCAGTCGATCTGGTGTGATAAAAATGCCATAGTAGGTGCATTACCTGATTCGTACGTTTCCGTTTTGACATAAGATTTACTCTTGTCGAAGGCATCATCAATAATCTCTGAAAGACGTTTAACAAGTTTTTCTCCGCTAAAGCCATCTAATTGCCCTGAATTATAAGCTTGTTGAACCGCTTGGTTTCCAATGGAATTATTACTACCGAAGGCTACAGTGCCGTTTTTCCATAAAACTCCGATAATAGAATCTCCTGAATAATAAACGGTATGCGCTTGAGTACGACCTTGACGTTCTAAGGCTTGCGCACGATCTTCAGCCGATGGTTCTCGAATAGATTCTAAAATTGTTTCTAAAGGTTTTTTATCTATTTGAATTCGAGGGGCTTCTAAAGGGATCATAGCCGAAATCGGGTAGTTTTGCATCATGATTTCTCCTTGTTTTTAATAAACAAGCACAAAATATTCCACGATATTACGTAACCCCTATATTCGAAGCGTATGGGATCAGTCTCTCTCTATATACATTCAGGAGTACGGGAACGAGAGATGAATATATTATGCATATCCTATAGACTATTAATCCAAATTTAGAGGAGCAATCTATGGCAGTTCTAATT
>NZ_DASUIQ010000049.1:0-6634 GCF_036279695.1 Sulfuricurvum sp. | reverse complement strand
TCATAAAATTTCCTGCATAAATGTTTTCAGTATTATAGAGTGTAAATGCTTTGGAGTTGCCTATAAACCTAATGTACGGTAAAATAATGAAAAAACAAGGTTTTGAATGGAATTTAAGGTCGATGCCACTTGTGGCAAAGCACGAGCGTGTACCATCACTACGGCACATTCTACGATCCAAACCCCTATTTTTATGCCCGTGGGGACGGTAGGATCGGTAAAAGCGCTCGATATGGCCGATATGACGGAGCTTTTGGATACCCAGATCATCCTTGCCAATACGTACCACATGTATCTGCGTCCCGGAGATGAGACCGTCGCCAAAATGGGTGGATTACACGGCTATACAACTTATCCTAAAAGCTTTTTAACCGATAGCGGCGGATTTCAGGCATTCAGCCTCAGCGATATCTCCAAACCGACCGAATCGGGGATCGAATTTAGAAGCCACATCGACGGAAGCAAACACTTTTTTACCCCTGAAAAAGTGATCGACATCCAAAACAATCTCAACAGTGACATCATGATGATCCTCGACGATCTCGTCGCCCTTCCCGCAACGCAGGAGCGGATCAAAACCTCGATTCAGAGAACGACGCAGTGGGCACAACAATCGATCGACTACCATCGCAACAATCAGACCAAAGGGGTCGGGATCAATCAAAATATCTTTGCGATCATCCAAGGGGGGACAGATTTTAATTTCCGCACCCAATCAGCCGAAGAGTTGTGCGCGATGGATTATGACGGATTCGCTATCGGGGGTCTCTCCGTCGGAGAAGCCAATAACCTCATGTACGATACGGTCGAACATACCACACCGCTAATGCCGAGCGATAAACCCCGCTATTTGATGGGAGTCGGAACACCGGAAGATTTGGTTGAAAACATTGAGCGAGGCGTCGATATGTTCGACTGCGTTATGCCGACACGAAATGCCCGCAACGGAACCCTATTTACGACGTTTGGAAAAGTGAATATCAAAGGGGCACGTTATAAATACGACTCTGAGCCGATAGATCCCGCTTGCCAATGTTATACATGTAAACGTTACAGCCGTGCCTATCTGCACCACCTTTTCCGCTCTCGCGAAATCACCTATTTTCGCCTCGCATCGCTTCACAACCTCCACTACTACCTCTGGTTGGTACGTCAAGCACGCGAAGCGATCTTAGCGGGAGAATTTATCCAATTTAAAAAGGATTTTTATGCACGTCGCCAATCCTAATGTAGCTCTTGGGGTCAATATCGACCATATCGCCGTACTGCGCGAAGCCCGCAAAATCAACGATCCCGATCCTTTGATGGCGTTAGCCGTATGTGCGCAAAACGGTGCCGATCAAATCACTATCCATCTACGGGAAGACCGCCGCCATATCCATGATGACGACGCGTATCGCATTATTATGAGTTCTCCGATTCCGGTCAATCTCGAATGCGCTATTGACCCTGCCATCATCGACATCGTCTGTGCTCTTCGTCCCCACAGAGCCACTCTCGTCCCTGAAAAACGCCAAGAGGTGACCACAGAGGGGGGATTGGATGTTATCGGGAATTTCAATTTCATAGCCGATGCTATCAAACAACTTCAAGAACATGAAATCGAAGTTTCCCTCTTTATCGATCCGACCCGTGAAGCGATCGAAGCATCTGAGAGACTCGGAGCCACGTGGGTAGAGCTTCATACCGGAAGCTACGCTAATTTGTACGCCATGCGCTACAGTGCGTTGCCTCATTCTCACCATGCGATTGAATCTCTCAACCTCTCACGCCGCGAATTAGAGAACCTTCTCGAAAATGCCTACGGAAGCATTGTCGATGCGGCAAACTATGCCCGTTCACTCGGTCTCAAAGTCGCCGCCGGTCACGGGCTGAATTATCAAAATATCGCCTCTATCGTCATGATCGATACCATCGAAGAACTCAATATCGGTCAAAGTATCATCGCACGATCGGTCTTTACCGGATTAGCCACTGCCGTATCGGATATGAAAGCGCTATGCCGACGTTAAAACGCCTCGCAATCAGTATCGGTGATCTAAACGGCGTAGGATTTGAAATCGCCCTAAGAGCCCATAATGATATAAAACATCTCGTTCATCCGATCTACTGCATCAGCCGCTCGATGGCTGAGCAAGCCGCATCGTTGCTGAATATCCCGATACCTGAGGATTTTGAGTGTCATACTATTTCGGGTGATTTTACGATCCAACCCGGAATCGTGAGTAATCAAAGCGGACGTTATAGCTATGACTCCTTTATCGCCGCGATCGATCTTGCCAAATCGGGAGCCGTCGATGCCATCACTACCCTCCCGATCCACAAAGAGGCATGGATGATGGCGGGGATCGATTATGTCGGTCACACCGATGCGCTTCGCGATATATTCGAGTGTGATGCGATCATGATGCTCGGATGTGAGAAACTATACGTCCCCCTCTACACCGAACACATCCCCCTTCGTGAAGTCGCTTCACATATCCAAACCGATCCGTTGGTCTCCTTTTTACTCCGACTCTATCAAACGACTGCCCATGAGCCGGTGGCGGTATTGGGACTAAACCCCCATGCGGGAGATCACGGTGTGCTGGGAGATGAAGAGCGCTTTATCGAAGAAGCGATACACGAAGCCAATACCCAAATCGGCAAAGAAATCTTCACGGGTCCCATCGTCCCCGACATCGCCTTTACCCCCCGATTTCGTGAGCGCTATTCGATGATCGCGGCAATGTATCACGATCAAGGGCTCGCCCCTCTCAAAGCGCTCTATTTCGACGAGGGGATAAACATCTCTTTAGGACTGCCGATCATCCGAACCTCCGTCGATCACGGAACGGCATTTGACATCGCCTATCAGAACAAAGCATCCCTCCTAAGCTATCAAAATGCCATATCAGCCGCTTTGCGATTTATCCGTTTACAAGGGATAAGTTCCAAATGAAGCCGCAGCTTATTTCAGACATCGTCGCACTCTTAGATAAAATCCTCCCAAAATACCTTTATGCCAACGATTTTACGACCGAACACTATAAAACGCTCCTCTCCAAACTGGCAGTAGCGGATAATGAAGCACTTTTCGATGACAAAAAAGGCTCAATTCGTAAAGGGATCGTTAAATATTTTTCTAACTCCAACCAAGAGATAGAGTTGAATGTGACTTTCAGCTCTTTTGCCCTGAAAAAAAAGTTCATTGACCCCTCCAAACCTGAAGCGTATGATCGGATGCTCCATACCAACAGTTCCATTTTGCTCGATATTCTCGCACGTAAAACCGATTTTTCTCCATTGCCGTATTTGGTCTCTATTCCTGAACAAATACGCGACTCCATCATAGAAAATTTTCTCCAATTGGACAACAATATGGAGCATGTACGCCAGAGTGTACGTCGGCAGGTAGAAGAAATTTTCGATCTTGACGCAAAAGATATTACCTTTTTCCTTCGCGGTCGCATCAGTATACGCTTCTACACTCCGCCTCAAAAGTTCGCAGATGGAGTGGATAAACGTTTCGGCGGCGAATCGGTCGAGGATATGGAAGCGATGTACAATGCCTATTTCCCAAAAGGGGCATGGGAGTATGTCGAGCCCATCTTAGGTGAAGTGATCGAAGAAAAACTAAACTTTGGAGTGATCGATAATCTCACCTTTACCCGAACCTTTATCCCTGTATTTCGTTCGATGATCGAAATCCTTTTACTCGAAATCATCCGCAAAGAGGATCGCGTTAAAATCGAGGGCTTTACCGGATATGTATTACGACAATTATTTCATGATATTTTTGTCTATACCGCCAAAAACCTTTTGCAGTTTGTTGAAATACGAGATAAAAATGCCGAAGCGTTTATCAAATACTTTACGGATGAGATCGTTGTTGACGCCAGTGGTAACAGAATCCAAAAATACGCCATTGTCGACTCCAAACAGCAACGATGGAATTATAGTTCTATCCTCTCCATCATCATGCAGTACAAACAAGTAAAACAGAAACTTTCTACTCAAAAAGAGACTATTTCCGTCTGTGAAAATGAACTTGCACACTGCCAAGGTGAATTGGCCGTTGAAAAGAGCAATAGAGATTCTGTCGCCAATAAGTTGGCGGATATAGAAGATACCATCACCGAAAATGAAGCCGCCATCGAACGGGTCAAAGCGAAAGTCGGAGAAACACCCGAAGAGACATTGTCCCTAAAATCACAGGTCAATCGACTCAATTACCACCAAGTCGAACTGTTGGATATGAAAAAAAAGACTTTGAGTCAGTTTGAATTGAGTAAGAATAAGATGTCCAATAAAATGAGTGAATTTACGCGACGTCAACGGAAACTCGATTTTGAGAAAAAATCACTGAAAACCTATCTCGAACAAATGGCGTCGCTTCTTGAAACATATGACATGATTACCGAAGCTCTCGCTACGGTTTTGACGAAGCGCTAATTGATGAATATTGCGGAGATTTAATGAAGAAAAAAGCTCATAACCTTAAAAGACTTCGGCATACGGTTCATCACGATTTGGATACGGTCACGTTTCGAGAGTTATTCGTCAAAGCCTCTTGGAAAACCTACACCTCTGCTCATCCTCAACACGATATTGCCCTCAAAGAGCTTTGCGGAGAGTTATGCGACGTATTGTTTACGACGGAACACAACCGATTAGAGAGTGTTGTTACAACGATACGCTCCTATTTTGATACCCATGAATCATTTGAACGATTTATCAACAACACCTTTTATATGATTCTCAATTATTACGTTAAATCATTTTATGCGAACCGACCCGACGGATGGAGTAAAATTTCTGTTTTCGCCTCTACGGTCGAAGAGCTTATCGGCTATATCCTCAATCCCAATAATAATGTCATGTTTTTGTTTGAAGATACGCTGATAAATACTATCGAAATCATACGCCGCCAAGAAAAACATCTCACGGTGTTAAATACCTATTTGGGGGTTCCGATCCAATATCCGGCACGGGTTGTCCATACCGATGAAGAGAGTATTATTATCGAGACTCACCCGATACAAGAGAAAGTAGCGTTGCTGCAAAACAGCATCTATCTTCTCAAAACCACCGATGTCATGTGTGATGTCTTTGCGTCCGTCGCACCCATCGATATTGACGGAAAAAACTATTTGCGGTTGTATCGGTTTGAACAGCTTCACAATTCACTATACCACCGTCAAAGTATCCGTGTGCGCCCTTTTGACCCTCTCAACTTTACCGTTATACGTCCTGATGAAAACACCATTGTCTGTCATGCCTACGACATCTCTTTGGGAGGGGTAGCGCTTACGAGTATGCACCCCTATGAAATCAACGCTTCGGATTTGGTTTTAGAATTTCCGTTGGAAATCACAGGTCCCAACAATAAAATGAAAGCGAAAATGGTTTTTAAATCCTCCTATGAAAGCGGTTATAAATACCATTTTAAAATCGATCCTACTCTACAGCAAGAAGCGGAACTCGGCAAATACGTCACACGACGAGAACAAGAGATTATCAAATCTCTTCGCGATCAGATTATCTAAAAGTCTCTATTCACGAGAGACGGTTTCGGTAATCCTCATAGCCGAATTCGTGAACAATTTTGAGTTCACCCTCTTTCGTCCAGATCGCCAACGATGGGAGCTTGATCCCGTTGAACGTCGTATTTTTCACAAATGTATAGTGGATTTGATCTTCGAATATGATCTTATCTCCCACGTTGAGCGGTTCATCGAACGAATAATCCCCCATAATATCCCCTGCGAGACACGTATTTCCTCCGAAACGGTACGTATACGCCTTTTCTCCCGCTTCCCCTGAGCCTCGGATCATCGCACGATACGGCATCGCGAGGGTATCGGGCATGTGTGCCTCGGCTGAGGTGTCGAGGATCGCTATATCCATCCCGTTATGGACGATGTCGAGCACCGAGGCGACCAACGGTCCCGTCTGCCAGCCCACCGCCTCGCCCGGTTCGAGATAGACGGTGATGTCGTTATGTCGTGCTTTAAACGCACGGATCACTTCGATCAGGCGATCAACATCGTAGTCAACACGGGTGATATGGTGCCCTCCTCCGAAATTGACATATTTCAGTCCGTTGATAAATGAGCCGAACTTTGCTTCAAACGCTTCGAGAACCCCCTCCAACGCATCGACGTTTTGTTCGCAGAGGGCATGAAAGTTGAGTCCGTCGAGTTTACTGGCGATGCTCTCATCGAAATTCGCCAAGGTCGTCCCCAAACGGCTGTACAATCCACACGGATTGTAGAGATCGACAGGGCTGGAGGAGTATTCGGGATTGACACGAAGCGATACGGAGATATTCGGATTAATCGCTTTGACCCGCTCATAATAGCGGTGAAACTGCGCGGGAGAGTTAAATACGATGTCATCGCTGATTCGGGCGATTTCGTCTATATCTTCGTCTTTGAACGCCGGAGAGTAGGTATGTACCTCTTTGTTCATCTTCTCACGGGCGAGCTTGGCTTCATACAGGCCGCTTGCCGTACATCCGTGGAGGTATTTGCTCACCATCGGAAAGGTTGACCACATCGCGAACCCTTTGAGGGCGAGGATAATCTTCGCCCCCGATTCTCTCTGTACCCGCTCCATCACGAGCAGATTCTTTTCCAAAAGAGCCTCTTCG
>NZ_DASUIQ010000048.1:0-28494 GCF_036279695.1 Sulfuricurvum sp. | reverse complement strand
AAGCGTATCGGTAAGGCATTAACCGCTATTATTCCGGATCACACTTTTATTATGCAAAAGATGGATGATGTAAGTGAAGAAGAATTTGATTATGCATTGAATGTGACGAGAGATTTTTTAGTAGGGAGAACAATATGAATATTATCGAACGAGAGATGGTAGAAGTCCTAAAAACACTTCGGGACGAATACGGTGTATTTGAGATCAAAGCGGAGTTTGAAGCGGAAGGGAGCCGTATCGAGGAGATGATGCGTCTAAAAGATGTCACTTCGAACGTAGATTTGCCGATCATCTTAAAAATTGGCGGAGTAGAAGCTATTACCGATATTTATAATGGCCTTTCTATTGGGGTAAAGGGCATTATCGCTCCTATGGCAGAAACTGCTTTTGCGGTATCAAAATTTTTGAATTCGATTGAAACGTTTGTTGCCGAAGACAACCGCGAAGATGTTGATTTTGCCATCAATATCGAAACCCAAACAGCATATGAAAATCTTGATAGCATTTTTGCCCTTGAAAAACTTCCACTTTTATATGGGATTACTATCGGACGAGTAGATATGGTCGGTTCTATGGGATATGATCGGAGCCGAGTGGATGGGGACGAGATTTCTGCCATGTGCCGGAATATTTTCCAAAAAGCGCGTGAAAAAAATCTTAAAACAGGTCTTGGCGGGGCGATTTCTACCGGTTCAATCCCTCTTATCAAATCATTAGTGGCTGATAATTTGATCGATAAATATGAAACAAGAAAAGTTGTTTTTGCAGCAGACGCTATTCACAAAAATCCTGAAGCAGGAATTTTAAAAGCGATAGAATTTGAGCTACTTTGGCTAAAAAGCAAACGTCGCTATTATGCCGGTATAAAAGCGGAAGACGAACATCGTATTGAGATGTTAGAAAAACGGTTGAACTTAAAATGAATATGTTTTTGCTGGTATCATATGATTAATGTTACCAAAACACATCTACCAAATAAAGAAAAATATAAACAATATGTCGATGAAATTTACGCTAATGGATGGGTAACAAATAATGGACCGCTTGTTAAAAAATTAGAAAAACGGCTTGCACAGTATTTGGGAGTAAAAAATCTGGTATTGGTCTCTAATGGGACTGTAGCATTAGAGATAGCATATCGTACGCTCGGGATTAAAGATTTTGTTGTTACAACACCATTTAGTTTTGTCGCTACTACCAGTTCATTGGTTACAAACAATTTGTTACCTATTTTTGCAGATATTGATCCCGAAACGTTTAATATCGATACTCAAAATATTGAAGCTGCAATTACCAAAAATACGAGTGCAATATTACCTGTTCACGTATTTGGAAATGCATGTAAAGTCGAAGAGATTGACAAAATAGCGAAAGCCTATAATCTAAAAGTTATATACGATGCTGCTCATGCATTTGACGTTCAATACAAAGATCAAAGCATTTTGAATTATGGTGACATATCAACACTTAGCTTCCATGCAACAAAACTATTCCATTGTATTGAGGGGGGAGCATTAATTATTAACGATGATGCTTTGGTGGAAAAAGCACGCTATCTTATTAATTTTGGTATTGAAAATCCAGAGTCTATTCCACATCTAGGCACGAATGCAAAGATGAATGAATTTGAAGCTGCAATGGGGCTTTGTATTTTGGATGATATTGAAATGATAAAAAGTAAGCGCGAAGTAATTAGTAAACGCTATGCTATGGAATTAGAAGGAATTGTGAAGTTCCAAAAGAAAAATGAGTATTCTACTTCAAACTTTAGCTATTTTCCCGTTGTTTTTGAAAGTGAAGAGCAACTTTTAAAAGTACAAAAAAAGCTAAATGAGCAGGACATTGTTCCACGTCGTTATTTTTATCCATCATTAGATACTCTTAGTTACATTGAGCCGAAACAGTATTGTCCTGTTTCAAGAGATATTGCAAATCGGATTTTGTGTTTACCAATTTACAGTGACTTGAGTGAAAGCGATCATTTGCGAATTATTGAAATTATTAAAGGTTCATTGTGACCGTAGCGATTATGCAACCATATCTTTTTCCCTACATCGGATATTGGCAATTGATTAATGCTGTAGATATATTTGTAGTATATGACAATATCCAATTTACAAAAAAGGGGTGGTTTCATAGAAATAATATTTTGCTAAATGGCAAAAAAACACTTTTTTCTATTCCTTTAAAAAAAGATTCTGATAGTTTGTATGTCATAGACCGATTTATATCAACTGAAGCAGATAAAGAGATTAATAAGATTATTAGACAAATAGAAAACGCCTATAAGAAAGCACCGTATTTTGTAGATGTATTTTCTATGATAAAAGAAATTATCCAAAATGACGAAAGAAATCTTTTTAAGTATATTTATAATTCAATAATACAAATATGTAAATATCTTGAAATAGATACTAAAATTATCATATCTTCTACAATAGATATTGACCATACTCTAAAATCTCAAAATAAAGTAATAGCGTTAAATAAGGCATTGAATGCAACAAAATATATAAATCCAATTGGCGGTATTGAACTTTATGAATTTGAAGAATTTAAAAAGGAAAATATAGAGCTTACTTTTTTGGAATCCAATATTCCTGAATATAATCAATTTGGAAATGAGTTTACTCCTTATCTGTCTATTATTGATATTATGATGTTTAACAGTAAAGATGATATAAAAAAGATGTTAATAGAGTATAAATTAGAGGGAAATAGTAATGTTTAAATGGAAGAAACTAGGGTTAATATTTAATCCTACAGAGTATAAAAATAATAATTGGCTAAATGAGTTTGCGCAAGCGCCAAGTGTAATTGAATTTGAAGATTATATTCGTGTTTACTTTAGTTGTAGACCAAAAGTAGATACCAACGGACAATATGTGAGCTATTCATCTTATGTTGATTTAGATAAACAAAATTTCAGTATCCTTCATATTGCCGAGCACCCTATCCTTGAACTTGGCAAGCTTGGTACTTTTGATGAATTTGGTACATATCCTGTTTCGGTTATAAAGGAAGAAAATCATTATTTAGCTTACTACGGTGGCTGGACAAGATGTGAATCGGTACCCTTTAATGTGGCGATCGGATGTGCCAAAAGTGATAATGGTGTTACATTTAAAAAATTAGGGGATGGTCCTGTTTTAGCGTATTCGATTGATGAACCATTTATTTTGAGTGGACCTAAGATTAGAAAATATAATGGAATTTTTTATTTATTTTATATTGCAGGTAGACGGTGGGTATTGGTTGATGGCAAGCCAGAGCCTGTATATAAGATTAGAATGGCAACTTCAACTGATGGTATGAATTGGAATAAACAAAATAGGGATCTAATACGGGATGTTTTGGGGGATGATGAAGCTCAGGCAAGCCCCGATGTTATCTTCTCAAACGGAAAATACCATATGTTTTTTTGTTATCGTGAGGCAAGTGACTTTAGACGAAATAAAGATCGAAGTTACAGAATTGGCTATGCATATTCAACAGATTTGATTTCGTGGATCAGAGATGATTCAAAAGTTGGTATTGAAACTTCTAAAGAAGGTTGGGATTCAGAAATGATTGCATATCCACATGTTGTGAAATTAAATAATAAATATTATATGTTTTATTTAGGTAATGAAGTAGGTAGATATGGGTTTGGTGTCGCTGAATTAGAGGGAGACCTTTTATAATGAAATGGAAAAAGTTAGGAAAAATTTTTGATCCCTTAGAACATAAATTATATGAAGATTATATTGGATATGCTCAAAGTCCACAAGTTTTGGTATTTGAAGACTTTGTTAGAATTTATTTTTCTATTCGAAAAGAATCGGAAAATAAAAAATTTGTGAGTCATATTCAATTCATAGATATGGATAAGCAATTTAAAAAAATTATCAATAAATCTCAACATGAAGTTATTGCAACTGGTGCTTTAGGTTGTTTTGATGAGCATGGAATATTTCCTATTAATGTTTTAAGACATAATGATAAAATATATGCCTATACAAGTGGATGGTCTAGACGAGTTTCTGTGTCTGTTGAGACAAGCATAGGGCTTGCAATTAGTCGTGATAATGGAAGTACTTTTGAAAGAGTAGGTAGCGGTCCAGTGTTGACAGCATCTTTAAATGAGCCCTATTTAGTAGTCGATGGGTTTGTCAAAGTATTTGATGACCTTTTCCATATGTGGTACATATATGGTACAGATTGGGTAAAAGTGAATGAAAGTGCCGAAGCTGAACGAACTTATAAGATAGGACATGCTGTATCTAAGGATGGAATATTTTGGGAAAAAGAAGGTCGCCAAATTATCCAAGATAAAATAGATAATGAATGTCAGGCACTACCAACGGTGATAAAAATTGAAGAACGGTTTTATATGTTTTTTGCATATAGAAGTACATTTGATTTCCGTAATAATTCAAATAATGCCTATAGAATCGGATATGCTTATTCGGACGATTTAGTTAACTGGATTCGAGATGATGAGAATGTTGGAATCGATGTCTCATCAGAAGGATGGGATGCTGAAATGATCTCATATCCGCATGTATTTGAGTGTGATAAAGAGATTTATATGCTTTACAATGGTAACCATTTTGGTAAAAATGGTTTTGGCATAGCCAAATTAGAAAATTTATGAAAACTATTGAAGTTAGTATCAAAACAGCAAAACAAGAGGATATATTGATCCACTTACTTCATTGTAATACTGATTTTAATCCATATCTTGAGAAACGCGTAGATTTGAATTCATTTGCTACCAAAATTTATACACAAGCAATTAGTTTTGAAGTGTGGGTAGATCAAAGCATTGTAGCTTTGTTATCGGGGTATGTTAATGATTTAGAAAACAAAGTAGCATATATAAATCATGTAAGTGTATTGAAAGAATTTAGAGGCAAGGGTATATCAAAAGTATTATTAGATAAGTTTATACAATATAGCAAGGATCAAAATTTCAAAAACATAAAATTGGAAGTTTCAGAGAATAACAGAACCGCAATAAGTCTTTATGAAAAACATCATTTTACTATTGAGAACATAGTAAGTGGCAAAATAATAATGATAAAAAATCTAACAGGAGTAAACGAATGAAACGAGATTACAATAAAGAGATTATTGATAATGAAAGGGAATATGCGTATTCCTTCGATTTTGATGTAATGCATCCATTCATGTTAAAGTCGTTTGAGCCATTTTTTAATAAAAATGGTAGTTTGTTAGAATTGGGTTGTTTTAAGGGAGACTTTACGAAAAGAATTGTCGAAATTTTTGATGATGTCACTTGCGTTGAAGCATCTAGTGAAGCTATAGATGAAGCAAAGCAAAAAGTTTCCTCTAACGTAAAATTCATCAATGCATTATTTGAAGATGTAGCATTAGATAAGAAATACGACAATATAGTTTTGACACATGTTTTAGAACATTTGGATGATCCTGTAAGAGTATTAAAGAGAATAAATGATGAATGGTTAAGTGACAATGGGAGATTTTTTTTGGTTACTCCAAATGCAATGGCTCCATCACGACAAATCGCTGTAAAAATGGGGTTAATAACTCATAATTCAGCTGTTACACCTGCAGAAGAAAAACATGGACATAGAATCACCTACACATTAGATACACTTGAAAGAGATGCCAAAGCAGCAGGTTTAAAAGTAGTGCATAGATCGGGAATATTTTTTAAGGCATTGGCAAATTTTCAATGGGATCGATTGCTTGCGACAGATATTATTTCAACAGAATATTTAAATGGATGTTATGAATTGGGTCAACACTATCCTGAATTATGTTCTAGTATATTTTTAATGTGTGAAAAGGGTAACAAATGAAAAAACTATTTTCTTTGATAATACCTGTTTATCAAAATGAAGATAATCTGAATGATACTATTCCAAGATGCATTAACTTTTTCAAAAGAATTGAAGAAGAATATAATTATGAATTTATTTTAGTTAACGATGGTTCTACGGATAAATCACTTGAAATTTTAAAAAAATACCAAAAGTTATATCCCAGTAGTATAAAAGTTATCAATTTAAGTAAAAATTTTGGACAGGCAATGGCAATTGTAGCAGGTTTGGATTATTCAAAAGGAGATGTGGTCGGTGTAATATCTGCTGATTTACAAGATCCTGTTGAGTTAATACAAGCGATGTTGAGCGATTGGTGTAGCGGATATAAATTAGTTATAGGAGAAAGAATAAAAAGAAATGATAGTTTTATAAATAATTTTTTCTCTACTGTGTTCTATAAAATTTTAAGAAAATATGCAGTTAGTAATTACCCCAATGGAGGATTTGATTTTTGGGTTATGGATCGGATTGTTGTTAATGAGTACCTGAATATCCGAGAAAAAAATGTGGGCATACAAATGACTATTTTAAATTTAGGTTTTGAATATTCAGTTCATCCCTATGAACGAGAGAAAAGGCTTAAAGGGAAATCTCAATACAATTTTTGGAAAAGAATTAAAAATTTTTATGATGCATTCTTAGCAAATTCTTATACACCGATTCGGGCGGTTAGTGCGACAGGTTTTATCGTTTCTCTTGGAGGCTTTTTATATGCACTTTTTGTAATAGCGAGTTGGTTACTTGATCCTAACCCCACCCATGAAACTCGAGGTTGGCCAACACTTGTGGTATTGATTTCTATATTTTCAGGTTTTATATTGATAGCACTCGGAATTATTGGAGAATATATTTGGAGAATATATGACGAGATTAGAAAAACACCTCTTTATGTAATAAAAGAAACTTTAGATAACACTATAGTTGAGGAAAAGTAGGAAGATGAAATGAATATCAAAACAAATAATATTGAATTGGCATTTTTTGCTATTTTGTTTTTTACACTATTGAATGGATTTTTTAATTCTATGAATGTAGCTTATGGGCATACGGGGTATCCGTTGGCAACATTTCTTTTTGATTCTTCTGATCTTCATGCAGATTTGGTCAAAGGGGTTTTATCGTTTTACCAAGGAAAAATATTGTCATATAGTGACTGGAGCCCATTGTATCAAGGATATTATCTCTATAACCCATATGGGGGAGTTGATGCTCTTAATGCAGGGCAACTATCAAATTTATCTGGCTCTCCTATGATGACAGCTATAAGCCTTTTACTCGGAAAACTTGTTCTATGGAAAAGCCCTGGATTTTTAGTTAAGTTTTTTTATGTAGGTGTGTTTATGACAACTTGGCTAATAGCTTATTTCTATTCAGAAAGTACGAAAAAGGCATTTTTCGTTTCAATTATTTTACTCTTTAGCTATCCAGTTTTGTTCATCTTGACACGAGGGCATATCTTTTCTTTCATAGGTGGTGTTCTTTTAATTTTCTTTTTCTACCATATAGTGAAAAAAAGCCCTTTGATTATTCCTGTGCTACTGCTTGCATTTGTTGTAAATTTTCGTCCAAATGCAGCTGTCCTGAGTTTGCTTTTTATTGTTTATGGGTTTAAAGATGGAATAAGAGGGTTAGTGATTTTTGGTGTTTTGTCTTTGAGTATTTTTTATGTCAATTTGCTCATTGCACATCAGATGTATCCTGATTATACTTTTGAACATTTTGTGAAAGCGGTAGGTATTTATTTTAACATTTATGTGTTGGGTAATGGAGGAGATGCGTTTAATAACTCATTATTTGGGGGCATTAAAGCACTGTCGGTATTAGTCAAAGTTGATATATCAGAAAAATTGAAATTTTTAAATTTTATACTTTCATTAACAAGTATTTCAGTTCTTTTATTTTCTGTATACTTATTTGTAAAAAATAAAATCAATCGTTATGAACTTTCCTTTATAGGTATGAGTACTTTAGCTCTTGCAACTTCGGTCTTTAGCACGTATCATATGGTGGTATTTTTTGCATTTTTACTTATTGCATTTAAAGATATAGAATTAAACTATTCTCCAATATATTTGAATACGATTTTACTAACATGTATTTTTGTCCTTTCCCCTAAAAATTATATTTTTACTCACGGCATTTCATTGGAAGTGATATTGAATCCGTTGGTGTTGCTATGGGCGGTAGCATATATTTTATATAAAGCGAATACAACAGAACCTTCTGCAAATATGATGAGGTTGGATAGTTAATGAACATTTTTATTACAGGTGCACATGGTTTTGTCGGTCGTAATCTAACGGAGTATTTGGTGCGAACAACATCTCATATTCTGTTTACTCCGAAGAGCAGTGAACTCGACCTTTTGAACGAAAACGCGGTTGATTTGTATGTTATAAACAATAAAATAGATATTATCATTCATGGAGCCAATCGAGGCGGTGGACGAGATACGGCTGAAATGAGCGATGTCGTCCATACGAATCTACGGATGTTTTTTAATATCGCTAAACAATCCGCAAAAGTAAAAAAGATTATTCATCTGGGAAGTGGTGCCGAGTACGGTAAACATAAACCGATAGTGGATGCCCTCGAAGATGATGCTTTACTGGCATTACCGCAAGATGATTACGGATTTTATAAATCTATTTGTGCTCGTTATATCGATCGGAGTGATAATATTTATAACCTCCGTATTTTCGGTGCCTATGGCAAATATGAAAATTATCGATTTAAATTTATCTCAAATGCTATCGTCAAAAATCTCTTAGAACTCCCTATTGAGATTATGCAAAATGTCTATTTTGACTACATCGATATCGATGATATGGTACCGATGATCGCTCATTTTATCGAACATGAGGGACACTACCGCACCTACAACATCTCCAAAGGTGAAAAGGTAGATTTGCTCACATTAGCCCAAACGATCAATGAAGTGAGTGATTTTAAATCGGAGATCACCGTTAAAAATGCAGGTTTAAATCTTGAATATACTTCATCTAATGACCGTATTATGAGTGAGTACCTTTTCCACTTGTCAACACATCGTGAAACTATTGCTCGTCTAATGGATTACTATCGAAGTATATTGTCGGAGATTGATGCGGATGAGATTAGAGGTGATGCATTGGCGAAAAAAATTGCGGTTGCAAAAGAATCATGAAGCAATTTTTGACTCGCCATGAACAAAAAATCCGTTATCTGATCGTAGGCGGATGGAATACGCTTTTTGGGTATGGAGTGTTTGCAGCACTATACTTTTGGTTTGGGAACTCAATGAATTATCTTTGGATTCTTTCAATCAGCTTTGTTATTAGTGTCGCTAATTCGTATTTGGGATATAAAATTTTTGTTTTTAAAACGAAAGGTAATATCATCAGTGAGTCGTTACGTGTCTATTTTGTCTATGGGGTATCATTTGTTTTTAACCTGATTACACTACCGATTTTTAAGGAGTGGTTGCATCTCAATGTGTATCTTGCACAGGCATTGATAACCATTATAACCATAGCAGGAAGTTTCATACTCCATAAAAAGTTTTCGTTTGGGTTAAAGTAGCTATGACATATTTTAAAAAGAATTTTTATTATATATACAGTTTTTTGCTTGCATGGCAATTGATTCTAATGGTGCACTATGTTGTAGAGTGGTTAACCAATAGCTTTTCCACTCCTGCGTATGATTATTATCAAAGTGTTGTCTTGTATTTTAACGGATACAAGAAAATTGAGTTGTTTGAATATCTTTTAACCGTTGCAGCATTAGGAATATTTTTTTCGGTAATGGTTTTTGGAAAAGACTATATTGTGAAAAAAACAAGGTTTTCGGCACTGTATCTGATCGGTTTTCCAAGTGGGATACTTTTTATTTTACTAAGTATCCTTTCATCGAGTATGCTTTTCCGTATTGATAGCTCTTTTGCTCTTGCAAAAATTTCGCTATCTGTTTTTTTGTTTATTGTATTGCTTTGTCTTCCGTTTTATATGAAAGATATTATTAGACAAGGTCGAATAAAGAAGATAGATCAATGGCTATTGTATAAAAAAAATAATTTTAGTTTAGGGAAATTATTTTATATCGCTTTGATTGTATTTGGATATATTCAACTTGTCGGGATTTTTTACGAGCCTATTTTTAAACAAACAAAAATTATTACAGAATACTGGAACGTCAATGAATTGACCCGTTTAGATGGTAATCAAACTGTCAAAAAAGATACATATTTAGAGGCTATTCTGCAAAAAGGAAATGTGGACGAAATTACGTCAAAAGATTTGACAAGATTTGACTCATCAGAAAAACCTAGTCTTGATACTTCTATTGATTTGGAGTTGACAGATCAGGAAAATGAGTTTTTGAAAAAAAATCTTTTTGAATTACATTGGCAGGTATTGAGCCGATTTATGATGCACCATAACAGCTTTATATATATTCCGACCCAAGAATTGGAGATGAAAAAAGATATAGAATCCATCAATGCGCAGTATGGATTAGGAAGCGCATGGATTTTTAGTAAATTGTTTGCCATAACAAATGGGATAAGTGTAGAAAAATGGTTCCAATTTTCGTATAGTATTTATTATATATATTTTTTATTTTTTATTGCAATCACGTATCTTTTAACACGAAATATTGCAATCACGGCAATTGTTTTTTTATTGGCACTAGCTTCTGTTAATTCACGCGGATATGATTTTTTAATTTTGCCTCCGGGTGAATCGCCTTGGAGACATTTTTTCGATTTATGGGTTGTTTTTTTCTTGTACCATTTTGGGAAGACTCAAAAAGTAGTTTTTTATTGGTTAGCACTTTTACTTGGGGTTCTCTCAATCTTCATCAATCCTCAAATTGGTGCCATGATATATTTTCCGGTGGTTCTTATCGGGTTTGCTTATTTGACTATACAAAAAAAATCGTTTCTTTCTATTTCACTCGGAATTTTAGTTGCTTCGATTATCGCAATGATTGTGCTTAACGCTTCATCTAGTGCGAATGATCTCGCCAAATATTATATCGACGGTGTTATAGGGTTTCCTATTTCGGCGAAGCAGATGTTAGCCTTTTTAGTCCTCATTGCGTTTGCTTATACGATAGTGCTTAAAATTTTACCTAATCTTAGTCGTGAAAATCTTTTACCTCTTTTATTTCTAGTATTCTATACACAGGAACTTTTACTGTATGTTGTTTGGCATTATAATGGAGATGGGTTCAAAGCACGTGCATTTATTTATATTTTAACCATCGCTTTAATTTTGTTCAATTGGTCGAAATTATGGCCGAAAAAAGTGCACAATACGATCTTATTACTAGCTAGCGTGTATGCTATTGTAACTTATGGGAAGAGCATTGATAAACTATTGCATACAAAGAAAGAATATGATGCTATTTTTAAGACGCATGTAACCTATGAATGGAATATGAAACGAGCTCATTTTATTTCTACGATGAATCCTATTGGATTTCAAAACGGTATGGATCTTATCCAAAAATATAGTAGCGATCAGGATGGAATATATATTATTTCCGAATATGATAACTTATTGCCATTTTTGGCGAATAAATATAGTTTGATGCCATTTTTTGATTTAAAATGGTATTTGATGACCCCTAAAGAGCTGGATAAAAGTATTAAGACTATCCAAAATAATAAGCCGAAGTATCTTTTTGTTGATACAAGTATTCATCGTAATTATAAAAAAGAAGTTATTGATGTAAAAATACCTGTAATTGGGTATTTGCATCAAGAATCTGTATGGCGCGTTCAGCGCTTAATGTTGTTAAAACAAATTTTTGATACGGTTGGCGGCGAATATGATTTGGTTGAAAAAGGAAGCCTGATCTCGGTGTATAAAAGAAAGGAAATGAATGAAACGCATTAGTATTATGACGGCGTGTTACAATGAAGAAGAGAATATCGCTGAGGTATATGCTCAAGTTAAAGCAGTTTTTGACGTAAAATTACCTGAATATCACTATGAGCACCTGTTTATCGACAATGCATCCGAAGATACGACGGTAGAAATATTACGTGGTATTGCGGCGAACGATCCGAATGTCAAAGTAATCGTCAATGCTCGTAATTTCGGGCATATCCGCTCACCGTTTCATGGATTGATGCAATGTAGCGGTGACGCGGTTATCTCTATTGTTGCCGATTTACAAGATCCACCGGAAATGATCATTGATTTTGTCCGAAAATGGGAAGAGGGGTATAAAATCGTTATCGCTGTTAAAGAACAGAGTTACGAAGCACAATGGATGTTTAAACTCCGTGAAGCATACTATAATTTACTGCATAAACTTTCGGAAGTAGAGATATTTAAGGGGTTTACCGGATTTGGTCTATACGATAAAAAAATTATCGATTTTATGCGTGAATTTGATGATCCATACCCATTTTTTCGGGGACTTATCGCTGAGATCGGTTTTAAAGCGGCAAAAATACCCTACACTCAGCCTGCTCGTCCGCGCGGCATTTCCAAAAACAATTTTTATACCCTCTATGATATGGGGATTTTGGGGATTATTAACAACTCAAAAGTACCGTTGCGTATAGCGACATTGTTAGGATTTTTACTCTCATTTGTGAGCTTTATGACAGCTATCATTTATACGGTTGTTAAATTGTTTAATTGGAATAGTATGCCGCTTGGTATTGCTCCCTTAATCATTGGTAGCTCCTTTATGTTTGGGATCGTCCTCTTTTTTCTTGGGATTATCGGAGAATACATCGGTGCTATTTATACACAAATATTGAAACGTCCACGTGTATTTGAATCAGAACGGATCAATTTTAAGGATGAAATCCAATGAAGTTTATCATTGTAACTCCCGGCTATGATGATAATGCTGGGGGAATTGTCGTTTTACATCAATTGTGTGACAGGCTGAATACGTTAGGACACGAAGCCTATATTTGGCCATTTTTTAAGCCCGCTTTAGATTTTACAAACCCTTTTAAAGCTGTTTATCTGTTTTCAAGATATTTTCGTAAGAGTATCAAATACGGATTTAAAAAAAATCCTAAACTTGATACTCCAACGGCATCATATGAAGATATGCAAGATGCTGTTATTGTATATCCTGAAGTAATTGTCGGGAATCCTCTGAAAGCCAAAAATGTCGTACGATGGTTATTGCATAAACCGGGTTTTAATAATGGAGGAAAGATAGATTTTGGGGCTGATGATCTGTTTTTTTATTATGATAAAGCATTTGATGACAGTCGATATAACAGGTATCCTGAAAACCATTTACATATTGTTTCGCAGAGATCCGATGTATATAAAATAACAAATCATAATGGACGCCACGGGAAATGTTATTTGCTTCGAAAAGGGTATAAAAGAGATATTGTGCACGATACAACCGATTCTCGATTGGTGGATGGTTTATCGCATGAAGAGACGGCACAGGTTTTTAATGAGGTAGAATATTGTATTTCGTATGACACTTATACAATGTACAATGTTTATGCGGCAATGTGCGGTTGTGTGCCTATCATAATACCGGAAGTGGGTGTTACTAAAGAAGAGTGGCAACCCTTAGAGGAAGGTCGATATGGAATGGCCTATGGATTTGATGACATAGAGTATGCGATTCAAACACGGCCGTTGCTGTTGGAATATATGGCAAAGCAAGAACGTGAATCGAATGAATCAGTTGCCCATTTTGTAGAAAAATGTAAAGAATATTTTAATTTCTAAAGTTTAGTAATCCCATTTTTACAAATAAATGCATTTTCTTCACGGTGCTTTTTCATAATGGCATTGTTAATATCTCCCTCTACGGAACTAAAGCGTTTCGGGTGATACAGATGGAGAATATTGGCATTATTTCGGCAGGATTTCAGCTCACAGCCCACTCCTCTAAAACGCCAGCTTAGATCAACATCCTCTCCTTCAGAAGGGAGTCGGAATGTTTCATCAAACCCATTGATCTTGAGTAAGTCATTTTTGTAGCAAGACCAGTTGCATCCAACGATATGTCGGACATAACGTTTGTGAATTTGGCGGCTGATAAACGAATGGGATTTAAAGAGAAGCCCGTCTTCAGGATGACGTGCGTCATCACGAATCATGGCAGGTAGTAGCCAAAAAAACTTTTTTTCGATATCACGAACACTCAATTCATGTTGTTTGAAGCGTTCTGTAAATTTTGGACCAAGTTCAAATCGTTTTCCGCATAGAACTATTTTTGGTTCGGCATTTTCGGCATGTGCTTGTATAAAGGTAGTATAGGGGATACAGTCTCCATCAATAAAAATCAAGTATTCATTCGTGGAAGCTTTTATAGCACTATTCATTGCTTTATTTTTCCACCATCCGTCATCTTCTTGAGTGAGATGAACGAGATTAGGGAAACGATTTTTTTGTTCACTGATAAACTTTTGCATTTCAGACGAATCACCATCTTCGGCAACAATAATTTCATCCGGTAATAAGCTTTGAGTTTCTATGCTATCTAAGATAAATCCCAATGCTTCAGTATCTTTGTATACAGAGATGATAAGGGTTGTTTTGGGAAGAGGCATATGGGTTGGTCTCCTATTTATGCAAATCATATTTTTGTAAATACCACTCGATCGTTTTCACGATACCGGTATCAAAGTTCTCATCGGCTCTCCATCCAAGTTCGGTTTCGAGCTTTGTAGCATCGATAGCATAACGGCGATCATGTCCCGCGCGGTCTTCGACATAGGTGATCTGCTCTTTATAGCTTTTGGCATCATGACGTGGTTTCATTGTATCGAGGAGGGCACAAATGCGATCGACGATTTGGTTGTTGTTCCGCTCATTGCGTCCGCCGATATTATATACTTCGCCTGAACGTCCGCTATGGTAGACCAGATCGATCCCTTTGCAGTGGTCGAGTACATAGAGCCAGTCGCGGATGTTTTTACCGTCTCCGTATACGGGGATATTCTCTCCCCCTAGCGCTTTTCGGATTACGGTCGGGATCAGCTTTTCATTATGCTGTTTTGGACCATAGTTGTTGGAGCAGTTGGTGATAACGGTATTCATCCCATAGGTGTGGTGGTATGAGCGTACAATCATGTCTGATCCGGCTTTAGAAGCACTGTAAGGGCTGTTAGGGGCATAGGAGGTCTCTTCGGTAAAGAGATCGCTTGGATCATCGCTTAGAGTCCCATACACTTCATCAGTACTGATGTGGTGGAAACGACACCCTTCAAATCCTGCTTTGTAGAGAAACGGTTTCTCCATCCATGCTTTATAGGCGACATCGATGAGAGTAAAGGTGCCGTTGACGTTGGTCTGGACAAACACACCCGGATTTTTGATGCTGTTATCGACGTGCGATTCGGCCGCGAAGTGGATTACACCGCGAATATCGTATTTTTCAAACAGTGATTCGATCAATGCACGATCGCAAATATCCCCTTGGACAAAGATGTGCCGCTCATTGTTGGCTACTTCTGCAAGATTTTCCATATTTCCCGCATAGGTCAATAAATCGAGATTGATGATGGTATAGTCCGAGTATTTTTCCAAGAAGTAGGGGACGAAGTTGCTTCCGATAAATCCGGCACAGCCGGTAACTAATAGTGATTTCATTGATGTTCTCCTAACGCTTTCAAACATGATTTTAAACTATCTCTCCAATAAGGGATAGGGATGGAAAAATCGGCTTTGAATTTTGATTTATTCAGTACACTGTAATGGGGACGCGATGCGGGGGTAGGGTATTGATCGGTGGTGATCGGGTTCACGTGACACGCAACACCGGAGAGTTCAAAGATCGCTTTGGCAAAGTCATACCAGCTTGCAACTCCTTCGTTAGAGTAGTGATAAATCTCAGGGGCTTGATTATCGATCAAAGGGAGAACCTCTAAAATAGCTGCTGCAAGATCGTGAGCATAGGTCGGAGTTCCTACTTGATCAAAGATGACTCCGAGGCTATCGCGTTCACGACCTAAACGGAGCATCGTTTTGACGAAGTTATTACCGTAGCCGGAATAGACCCATGAAGTACGGAGGATGATCGTATTTTTCGGAGAAACGTCTAAAATGGCTTTTTCACCGTCACATTTTGTTTTTCCGTAGACCCCTTGCGGATTCGTTGGATCGGTTTCGGTGTAGGGACGATGATTTTTCCCCTCATACACATAATCGGTAGAGATATGGACCAGTTTGGTGCGGTGCTGTTTAGCTATTTTGGCGAGGGTCGAAACAAATCGGTGGTTGAGTGCATCGGCGAGATCGCTTTCGCTTTCGGCTTTGTCCACCGCAGTATAAGCGGCGCAATTGATGATTACGTCAAATCGGTTATTCTCGAAAAAATCTTCCGTTGCAGAAAGGTCGGAGAGATCGAGAATTGTGCGGTCGGCAAACCTAAAGGTGTAGTGTGGATAATCGAGTGAGAGTTTTTGTATCTCACTCCCTAGTTGTCCGTTCGCTCCGGTTACTAATATATTATACATAGTGGTTAGTTTCAAAATCAAATAAATCTGCTCCACTGAGCAAAGGTTGCTTGGTGTCTTTAGCGGACAGTTGCAAAGAAACGTTCTCTATTATCCAGTCAATATTCAATGCCGGATCATCAAAAGCAATCCCCCGATCACACTCAGGAGAGTAGTAATTGTCTACTTTGTAAGCAAAGGTACAGGTCTCGCTGAGCACTACAAAACCGTGAGCAAATCCTCTAGGGATAAGCAATTGGCGTTTATTTTCACCGCTGAGTTTTACGGCTACATGTTGACCGAAGGTTGGAGATCCGTGGCGTATATCGACAGCCACATCGAGTACTTCGCCCTCGATCACCCGTACCAGTTTAGTCTGAGCAAAGGGGGGAAGTTGATAGTGCAGTCCTCGCAGTACGCCGTAAGAGGATTTGGATTCGTTGTCTTGGCAAAATGCTATGCTGTAGCCTAAAAAATCACTCAGTTTATCCGCGCGAAAAGTCTCTACAAAATAGCCTCTATCATCGCCGTGTATTTTGGGATTGATAATAACGACATCCGCTATGGCTGTACGTTCGAAAGTCATTTGACGCTCCCCTCATTGGCACGGCGGATAAGGTACTGACCGTATTGATTTTTAGAGAGAGGTTGCGCTAATTCTAATAATTTTTCTTTAGAGATGTAACCCATTTCGTAAGCTATCTCTTCGATACAAGCAACTTTAAGCCCTTGGCGGTTTTCGATCGTTTGGATAAACATACTCGCTTCGAGGAGTGACTCATGTGTTCCGGTATCGAGCCATGCATATCCGCGTCCCATCAGCTCCACTTTGAGAGCGTTTTGCGCGAGGTAAGTTTGATTGACGGTAGTGATTTCCAACTCACCCCGATCGCTTGGTTTGACATTTTTAGCGATTTCGACGACGCTATTTGGGTAAAAATAAAGACCGACGACGGCATAAGAGCTTTTAGGCATTTTAGGTTTTTCTTCGATAGAGAGGACATTACCATCACGGTCAAATTCGGCTACACCGTAACGCTCAGGATCTTTTACCCAGTAGCCGAAAACGGTAGCCTTGTTCTCTTCGGTGACATTGCGAACCGATTGAGCGAGCATTTTGGTCAATCCGTGGCCGTGAAAAATATTATCGCCGAGGACGAGACATACATCATCATTCCCGATAAAATCGGCTCCTAAGATAAACGCTTGTGCCAGACCGTCAGGCGAGGGTTGTACACAATACTCAAAGCGCATTCCGATGTCGCTTCCATCTCCCAAAAGCTCTTCAAATCTCGGAAGATCACTCGGCGTTGAGATAATAAGAACTTCCCTGATTCCGGCGAGCATGAGAACGGAGAGGGGATAGTAGATCATCGGTTTATCATAGATAGGGACGAGCTGTTTACTAACTCCTTTGGTAATCGGGTACAGTCGTGTACCGCTGCCACCGGCTAAAATAATCCCTTTCATATGACTCCTCTATCACCTATATTAATGTAATTATAGTAAAAAAAGGTTATAGAGTGGTTTAATCAATTTCGAGGCATTTTTTTGGGATAATATCTCCATGAAAATATTAATTATTGATCAGTCCGGATTTCAGCTTCAAACCCGAAAAGTATTGATAGAAGACACTATCGAGAGATGTTCTGTCGAGACGGCATCGACACTGGGTGAGGTGTTTATCGCATTCCAAAAAGATAAGTACGATGTAGTGATAGTCGATCATGGGATCGAAAACGGTCAGCAGTGTGTTGATCATATTTTGCAAATCGTTCCCGATCAACCGATATTGGTGGTCAGTGATGCGATCCACTGTGTACTAAGCCGCTGTGAAGATTGTGTTCGTAACCATGCCATACGCCGTTTGTTCAATCCGACACCGATTAAGAATATTGTCCGTATGGTAGAGGGATTTAAAAATTATCGATGTGATCACTATGATGTGGAGACCGATAAAATCAAAGGCTAATGCTTACAATTTATCCGGATCGATAGGGATATGACTCAGTTCTAACGCATAGAGTAGAACAGTCGTATCGATTTTGTCGAAATTATGACATAAAAGCTGTTTTAGATACGTTCTCTCCGCGTGTTCTGCTTTGTTAAAACTGGATAAGAATTTCCCCTTTTTTGCAACGACGAGATCCACGATGTCTTTATCCATTTTAATATCTTTGATCACATCTTTGATGTCGGTTTCAAAGAGTGCCCCCAGCATCGAAAGCATACCTGCAAGGTAAGCTTTGTCTTTGTCGCTGTGGTGCGCATTCTCTTCCATCCGTTCGGCTCTTAGGATAGCTATATGCATAATGCTTTCGGAAATCGGATTATCGGAAACTTCGGCATAAAGGTATAACAATAGCCATCGCAACAGTTTATCTCTGCCGAGCAGGGTAATAATCTGCGTAATTGATTCAATACGCGTATCAAAATGTCCATGATTATTGATAAACTTAATCAGTTTGTACGACAAATCGGCTCGCTGTTTGATGTAGGATTCTATCTCATACGTTTGAGCGTCATTTTTGATCAGTTTGAGGAGATGTAAAATGATGATTTGTGTCGCATCTTTGTATCGATTCATCTCTACCACTTCAGGTCTGTGGAGGTGGTATCCTTGAAAGAGGTCAAACCCTATCTCTTTATAGTATTTGTACTCTTCTTCCGATTCAATTTTTTCAGCGAGAATTTTGATCCCTAGCTCTTTTATTTTAGTGATGATGTTTTTTAGATTCTCTTGTTGCGAGGTGATGACATCGACTTTTAGAAAATGGGTGTATTTTAATATGGGGGTGAATTTTTTAATCATCACCGCACTGCAATCAAAATCGTCTATGGCAATTTTAAACCCTCTTTTATGATACTGCTTGATTTTGGCGAGGACATCTTCATTTAGATCGGTTGTCTCTAAAATTTCTAAAATAAATCGATCTTTATCCAATAGATCAATAATACCGGAGGTCAATGTGTATTCATCGACATTGATAAATGCGACTCCGCCGCTTCCCAACAGCTCATTGATATTTATATTAGTTAGCGTATTTAATAGAACTTGGGAGGTGGCTTGAATATTGGAGGGGAACTCTTTGATCCCCGCAGGATGGTCTCGAAACAGCAATTCATAGGCGAATGCTTTACCTTGAGAATTAAAGATTTTTTGTTTTGCCAAATATACGTTGCTCAAAGCTGTACCGTTCATTATAAATTTAAACAAAATTGTACCAAAACAATGGTCAGGTAACGGTCACGCGAATGTAAATGAAATGGAGATAGTACGATAAGGATGAGGTTTAAAAGTGGCTCCGAATGCTGGATTCGAACCAGCGACCAAGTGATTAACAGTCACCTACTCTACCGCTGAGCTAATCCGGAACGTAAAAAGTAGAAAGTTCATAAATGGCTCCGAATGCTGGATTCGAACCAGCGACCAAGTGATTAACAGTCACCTACTCTACCGCTGAGCTAATCCGGAATGTTTATGAGGGCGCAATTATACGCTATGTTATGCTAATTGTCAATAAAAATGGGGTTATTTAGAGCGTTTTCGGTTAATATTTTTGCTTGGGGTGAAAAAGATTACGTTTGATCGTTCAATTTGAGCGATTTCGCCGTGATGGAGTAGATTTTGGAAGCGTAATTGCGACTCGGCATCAAAAAGGGCTTGGATGTCATCTATGGTTAGCGGACGTTTATCGAGGGTCGTGAGTATTTCACTATCACTGTAGTTGGTGGGAGTAGCGGAAGCGTGAGTACGGGAGACAATATGGATCGGAAGTATCGGATCAAAGAGTTGTGAGAGGAGATAGAGCTCCTCAAAATTGAGTCCCTGCACGGCATAAGCGGGAGGACGGTCAATCGTGCCGATGTCAATCCGATCGCATTGTATAGAGAGTAGCGCACGGTTTAGGGCTTCTATCTCTTCGGTCGTATCATTGACCCCTTTGACAAAGAGTATCTCTAAAAAGAGTTTTCCGCTAAATGCTTCGGAAAAGCGGGTGATGCTTTCTATAATGGTGCCGATTTCGATCCCCTCGGCGGGTCGGTCGATCTTTTTGAATGTTTCGGGAGTTGCCGCATCGAGGGAGAGTTTTACCTGATCGATTTTTAAAAGGGTATCAAATACCGCAGGATCACTTAAGCAGGCACTATTGGAGAGGATAAGGGTTTGGATAGAGCCTTTGATCGTATCAAGGCTCTTTACAAGGGCATCTAAATAAGGATACATCGTCGGTTCACCGTTCGCGGTGAGGGTGATGACATCGATGGACGGGTGTTTTGAGAGAGCCTCTTTTAAATCATTGATAATGGTCTCTACGGGAGTTACCGTATGCTGATGTGCCATAGCCGGTGCAGGGGCAAGCTCGCAGTAGAGACAATCAAAATTGCATTGTTTGGCGGATGCAGAGAGATCGATCCCCAGAGATACGCCGAAGCGGCGTGAATGCACGGGACCGAAGATAGTAGACATAATTAGGCTTTTTTGCTCACGCGTTGGCATTCACGGACAAAATGGCGTGCGTTTTCAACCGGAACATCGGGGAGAATCCCGTGACCGAGGTTGAAGATATGTCGTTTCCCGCCCATGATCTCTTGAATCGCTTCGACACACGCGGTCGTTTGCTCTTTCGAGTACAATCGGCACGGCTCCATGTTCCCTTGGAGAACGTAGCGATCCCCCAGTTTCTCTTTAGCCAGTGCCATCGGAGTACTCCAGTCAACACCGAAAACATCGAAGTTTCCGTATACTTTATCCAAAAAGGCAGGGATACCTTTTGGGAACATGATTACAGGGACATGAGGATATTTTGCTTTGAGATACTCGGCAATTTCGACCATGTAGCTCCATGAGAACTCATCGTATTTGCTCGGCTCGATCGCTGCCGCCCAGCTGTCGAAGATTTGAACGACATCGATCCCCGATTGGATCTGTTTTTCCATGTAAAGTTTGACCACATCGGTTACTTTGCGGAGGATTTTATGGAGAAGTTCTGGGTTAGAATACATCATCTTTTTGCAGACGTTGTAGGTTTTTGTCCCCTGACCCTCGATCATATAGGTAGCTAACGTCCACGGTGCACCCGTAAACCCGATGAGAGCTTTGTTGTCATCGCGCGCATCAAGTTGACTTCGGAGAAGCTTGATGGTGTCGTAGACATAGGTGAGTTTGGATGCTGCTTCATCACCGCCGATCAGCTCATTCAAATCCTCTTCGGATGCGATCGGTTTTTCGAAAACGGGACCTTCCCCTTTGATGAAATCGAGTTTCATCCCCATCTCGTTGGGAACGACCAAAATATCGCTGAACAAAATCGCCGCATCGACACCGACAAGATCGACAGGCTGGATAGTCACTTCTGCCGCCATATCAGGTGCGTGGCAGAGATTGAGGAAGTTTCCGGCACGTTTACGCACTTCCATGTACTCAGGGAGATAACGTCCCGCTTGGCGCATCATCCATACAGGGGTATAAGGGGTCTCTTTACCGAAACACGCATCAACAAAAATTTTACTCATGATGACCTACTTTGCTCAAAAAATAAAGACCGACAGAAACTGCCGTGATCGAGAGGGCAAGATAAAAAAGCTCCAATGCTCCGGTAAATACGGTATGACCCACTTTCTGGAAAAACCCGACTACGAGAACCATAACGATCACTTTGGAGATTTTATCTTTGAGCTGATCGAGAGAGTGAACGGCGAGGAGCTGGTTCTCTTTTCCGTGTTCATCTTTTGCTGGGTCAATATCGGAGATAAAGAGTTCGTATAGACCGAATGAGAAGATAATCATCACAACCCCGATAAGATACAAATCTACCGCTCCGATGATACCGCCGACAATCTCTTCATGGAAGTGTTCGGGGTGAGCATGAGTCGCATAGGTTTGGAGTACATACGCTGCTGTATTATAGACATCGACACTTGCGACGGCAAAAAGGACAAATGCCCCTACTAGACCGAAAATCACCGCTAGGATGATAATAAACCGTGTGCTCCACAACCCGTGTTCAAATAATTTTTCGAAGAAGTGCATATTTATGCTCCTTGCATCTCTACCCATTTCTGAGCAATTCGTACGGCATTGGTTGCCGCACCGACGCGGAGGTTATCGGCAACCACCCACAAGTGAAGGACGTTGTCTCGGTAAATATCGTTGCGGATACGTCCGACAAACGTTTCGTTTTGATCCATACACAATGACGGCATCGGATAGATGCTCTCACTCGGTTCATCAAGAACTATAATATTCGGTGCTTTGCGCAAAAGTTCGCGTGCTTCGGTCGCATCCACTGCACCGTCAAACGTGAGGGTGAGGGTTTCGGCATGACCGCGAAGGGTCGGGATACGGACGCATGTTGCGCTCACCTCGATCTCTTTGTGCATGATTTTTTGGGTTTCATTCACCATTTTGAGTTCTTCTTTGGTGTATCCGTTATCAGTAAAAGAGTCGATTTGCGGGATAGCATTTAGAGCGATTCGGTGAGGGAACTTTTTCGGTTCCATATCATCGAGTTTGAAAGCAAAAAAGGCTTGCATTTGTTCAACCAACTCTTCCATTGCCGTTTTGCCCGCACCCGAAGTCGCTTGATAGGTACTGACGTCGATTCGTTGCAAATCGTATGCGTCATCGAGTGGTTTGAGCGCCTGTACCATTTGAATGGTCGAGCAGTTCGGATTTGCGATAATCCCCGTATTTTTCCACTGCGCAATATCTTCAGGATTTACTTCAGGGACGACGAGAGGGACATTCTCATCCATACGAAAATGGCTGGTATTATCGATGACAACGGCACCTGCCGCAGCGGCATAAGGGGCAAATTCTGCTGAAACACTGCCGCCGGCACTGAAGAGAGCGATTTCGATCTCTTCTTCGTCAAATATGGTAGGGGTCAACTCTTTGATAACTAGCTCTTTATCGTTGAACGATACGGTATTTCCTGCACTGCGTGCACTTGCCAACGGGACGAGTTTAGCAAGAGGGAAATCGATCTCTTCGAAAATGCGTAAAATTTCTTCTCCGACGGCACCGCTGGCACCGACGATAGCTACATTGTAAAGTTTCATATGGAAGCTTTCCTTAGGGATGAATGGACTCATCCATGAATATTTTTCCGCGATTATATCGAATAGGGGCTAAATTCTCCCCAATCCTCTCGCTTCTAAAAAGAGGTCGTCTGTATCAATTTGATCTCCGTCGCTCAGAATAGCGGAGCGTTCAACGACGGATATAAGTTCACGAATGTTTCCAGGCCAATTGTAGTTTTCCAATGCGTTACGCGCCGAGGTGGTAAACGATTTGTTTTCATATCCGTAGAGGGAACAATAACGCTCCAATGCCGCCTCTGCAATAGTGAGTATCTCTTCGCGTCGTTCACGAAGCGGAGGGATATGGATCGGGATCGTATTGAGCCGATAATACAAATCTTCTCGGAATTTTCCCTCACTGATTTTGGTGTGCAAATCGGCATTGGTGGCTGTGATAATTCGGACATCGATTTTGGTGTTTTTGGATGCACCCAAACGGCGAATTTCACGCTCTTGCAAGACTCTCAGGAGTTTGGCTTGGAGAGGATAGGGCATTTCGGCAATTTCATCCAAAAACAGTGTTCCCCCCTCCGCCAGTTCAAATTGTCCCGTTTTAGCTTCGGTCGCATCGGTGAAGGAGCCTTTTTCAAATCCGAAAAGTTCACTCTCGATCAGATTGTCGGGGATTGCCGCCATGTTGATCGCGACAAAGGGTTTGCCTGAGCGAGGCGAGCTCTCATGGATGTGACGGGCAAAGACCTCTTTACCGACCCCGCTCTCCCCTAAGAGCATCATACTCGCATCGGTAATAGCCGCTTTGGCGATACGCCCTAAGAGTTGATCGAGGGCAGGGGAGGAACCTAAAAAGTTTTCTCCTCTAGGAGCCTCTTGTGTAGGAGATTTTTGTGATTTTTTTGCGAGGGTTGCCGTACGCTCGATAGCGGTGACCAGTGTTTCGATCTCAAAGGGCTTGAGTAAGAAGTCTTTGACCCCCAGTTGGATCGATTCGATGGCACGGGTGAGGGTAGCATTTCCGGTGATGATGATCACCTCGTATTTCCCCCCGAGGGTTTTAACAAACTCGATTCCGTCCATCCCCGGCATATTGATGTCACTAATGACGAGTTCAAAGCTATCATCGAGTTTTTTGAGGGCATCACGGGCATTTTTGAAAGTATGAATCTCGTATTTTTCATAGTCGCCCATCGCTATTTCAAGCGATTTGCGCATATTAATATCATCTTCAACAATCGCAATTTTCATCTACAATGCCACCCTTATTTAGTTGCGGCTATTGTAACAGACTCATTATTAAACTCGACTGCATAGCATCGTGTGGGGAGGGTAAGAGAGTTGAGCGTTTGGCTTTGGGATGGGCTAAAGGTATCATTACTTTTGATGCGGAGTTCTTGGGCAGCGGCGAATTCTACAAACTTACTTTGTTCGCGTTCTAATAGGCTTTCTAATCTCTCATTTGGGGAACGTTGTAAAAGAAGTAAAGGTGAATCGGTTAATTTTCCGCAAGGTTTCATCGCTTTAGAAACCCAGAGGGTTTCATTGATAGCTTGGGTATTTTTAGCGGCGAAGCGATACCCTATATAATAGTTATCAGCTCCGAAGCTAAGTGTCGCGATTAATGCAAGATTCGTGAATACGAAAGGACGATTTCCATTTCGACTTCGCACAGTCCCTCTTTGAATGATGTGTTGGTGAGATTTGCTCCGCGGACAATAGCTTCAACCGATGTTTTGGTACTGGATTGTTGCAACATCATATTTTTGATGGTGTCTTGACCCTCAACTTGAACCCCTTTGACCCGCTCAGCGATTAGTCGGTAGCCATCTACCATTGCGGCACGTTTAGCCAATGCATACGCTTGAGCCGGTGAAGAGGTAACCGATGGGGCGACACCTTGACCGGTTACGGTGATGACAAGCTCGTTTTGGGATTTTAAAATAGGTTCGACACAGTTTCCATCTGTACCGCTGTAAACACATTTTACTTTCGGTTCAGATTCGTCACTGGAAAAAATTCCCGCATGAAGCGCGGGAATGGCGAGAAGCAATGCAAGAAGAGCAGCGATGCGCATTTGGGTTCCTTCGGGTAGATTTGGAATAATTACCCAAATTAAGCAAATACTATTCCAATACTAAAGTATTTTCACCTTCTTCGCTTTCGTCTTCTTCATCCTCTTTTTTCGGACAACGTGAAATGCTCGCGACATCATCCCCTTTGACAATGTAGACACCGCTAGTATTGCGTCCCGATTTCGCAATCGTTTGCATATCGACACGGATCATTTTACCCGCTTTGGTGAGAGCCATAAGATCCATCGTCTCATCGACCATCACACATCCGACGACGGTGGTTCCGGTTTTCGCGTTGAGTTTCATTGCGATGACCCCTGATCCTGCACGGTTAGTGAGGCGGTACTCTTCAGCGGTGGTTCGTTTTCCGATCCCTTTTTCACTGACCATCAAAATCTCTTCTTCATCGGATTTGATGATGTTGGCATCAACGACAACGTCACCTTCGATTTTGAATTTGATACCGCGAACCCCACGGGTACTACGTCCCTGATCACGCGTTTTTTCGATTTCGAATTTGATACATTGCGCGTATTTTGTCACGATAAAGAGATATTTGGTCTCTTCGGTCGCGATGTGCGCGGTGATCAATGCATCATCGTCATCGAGAACGATCGCACGTACACCGTTACTACGGATGTTTGAGAATTCGTTCAATGCGGTACGTTTTACGATACCGTTTTCGGTAAAGAAAACAAGCGATTTTTTCTCATCGAAATCGGTCGTAGGGATGATGGAGCGGATTTTCTCATCGGCTTCGAGGTTGATGAGATTAACAACCGCTTTCCCTTTCGCCGTACGTGAGCCTTCAGGGATTTTGTACACTTTGAGCCAGTGGAGCTGTCCGCGGTCTGTCACGAACATCAAGGTGTCATGGGTGTTACAGGTATAGAATTTTTCGATGAAGTCATCATCATAGGTGGTTACGGCAATTTTACCTTTACCGCCTCGGATTTGTTTTTCATACGCTACCAACGGTACCCGTTTGATGTATCCGCGATGAGAAATGGTAACAACCATCGGCTCGTTCGGGATCAAATCTTCGATATTGATGTCATCGTAGTTATCTTCGATGTCGGTAACTCGAGGAATATTGAATTGCTCAACAAGTTCAACGAACTCCTCTTTGATGATCCCTTTGAGAACCTCTTCACTGCGGAGGATACTTTCAAGATACTCGATATGAGCTAAAATCTCTTTGAGCTCGTTTTCGATTTTATCGCGTTCCAATCCGGTGAGGCGTTGGAGACGCATATCCAAAATCGCTTGGGCTTGGATCGGTGAAAATCCGAACTCGGAGATCAAGCCGTTCTTCGCGGTTTCACCGTCGGCACTCGCGCGGATGAGTTTGATGATCGCTTCGATATGATCGAGTGCTTTTTTCAAACCTTCCAAGATATGGGCGCGGGCTTTTGCTTTTTCGAGATCGAAAATGGTGCGGCGGATGATAACCGTTTTACGGTGGTTGATGAAGTGACCCAACATCTCCAAAAGGGTAAATACGCGAGGCTCTTGGTTGAAGACCGAGAGCATGATGATCCCGAACGTTGTCTCCATGTTGGTTGATTTATAAAGGTTGTTCAGGACGATTTCACTCATCGCATCGCGTTTTAGTTCGATAACAACGCGGATCCCTTCACGGTCGGATTCATCGCGGATCTCAGAGATACCTTCGATAAATTTATCTTTGACCAAATCGGCAATCGTTTCGATCAGACGTGCTTTATTGACTTGGTATGGGAGCTCATCGATGACGATAACGTCTTTGTTCGATTTTTTCTCGATATGAGTTTTGGCACGAACACGGATACGACCGCGGCCGGTCTCATAGGCATCTAAAATCCCTTTTTTACCGTAGATAGTTCCTCCGGTAGGAAAGTCAGGTGCTTTGATAAATTGCATGATCTCGATGAGAGAAGCATTCGGATTATCCATCAAATGTACCAAAGCGCTCAAAACTTCATTCGGATTATGCGGAGGGATATTGGTCGCCATACCGACGGCAATACCGCTCGAACCGTTGATAAGAAGGTTTGGAACACGGGTCGGAAGAACTTCAGGTTCTTGGGTCGTTCCGTCGTAGTTGTCAATCATATCGACGGTATCTTTTTCCAAATCTTTGAGAAGTTCTCCGGCATAACGGGTCATACGCGCTTCGGTATAACGCATTGCCGCCGCGTTGTCGCCATCAACCGAACCGAAGTTCCCTTGACCGTCGACGAGCGGTGCGCGCATCGCAAACGGCTGTGCCATACGGACGAGTGCATCATATACAGAGGTATCCCCATGCGGATGGTATTGCCCGATAACGTCACCGACGATACGAGCCGATTTTTTGTATTTAGCACCCGCTGAGAGGCTAAGTTTGTCCATCGCATAGAGAATACGGCGGTGAACCGGTTTTAGACCGTCACGGACATCAGGCAATGCCCGTCCGATGATAACACTCATTGAATAATCAAGATAACTGCTCTTGAGAGTGTCTTCTATATTAATGTCATTAATTTCGCTGTTGTCAAGCAAATCGTTCATGCAGTCCCCAAAAGTGAAGATAAAGTTGCTGATTATATCCCAATGAGCCTTAAAGTCTAAAAATCTCTACAATTTGATAAATTAGTCAAATAAGGTTACAATTATCTAAAATATCGATAGAAGTGGAGTCTATAAATAATGAAAAAAATAGAAGCGGTAATCAAACCATTTAAACTCGAGGATGTTAAAGACGCATTGGCGGAGATTGGGATCACCGGTATGACGGTGAGCGAAGTGAAAGGGTACGGGCGCCAAAAGGGGCACAGCGAGTTATATCGCGGTGCTGAGTATGTGGTTGACTTCCTTCCAAAAATCAAGATGGAGATGGTGGTTGATGATGCGATGGTAGATCAAGTGGTCAATACTGTTGTAGAAGCTGCCCGTACCGGGAAAATCGGTGACGGTAAAATTTTCGTCAGCGAAATCAGTAAAATCGTCCGTATCCGTACGGGTGAAACCGATATCGAGGCTATTTGATTAAAAATTAATCAATCCTCCTTCTTCAATTCCATAATTTGACTATATAATGCACACCTTTATTCTAAACTAAAGGTGCTGCATGGATACTGCGTAC
>NZ_DASUIQ010000047.1:0-21043 GCF_036279695.1 Sulfuricurvum sp. | reverse complement strand
GACCGTATCCGACAATACGTCATTATGGAGTTGATGTCTAATTTCAAACTCGATATAGAGCGTTTTGAACGTCTTTACGGGGTGAAATTTGCAGATTACTTTGCCGATGCGATTGAAGAATTGAAGCCGTTCGAAGCGGACGGATTGCTCACCATAACCCCATCATCTATTGAGTGTTCTCACACGGGAACGTTGTTGATCCGAAATATCGCAATGCCTTTTGATGCTTATATGAAACGTCATGCATCATCGGATAAAGCGTTCAGCAAAACGGTGTAAGCGGATGGAGAAGCGCGAATTATTTCATTTTACCGATACTTCCGATGCGTGTATCAAATGCGGTAAATGTATCCCTGTTTGTACGATTCACAACGTCAATGCCGATGAGGTAACCAGCCCTCGCGGATTTATCGATTTGCTCGGTGCCTATGAACGGGGGCAGTTGGAACTCGATTATAATGCCAAAGCGATTTTTGAGAGCTGTTTTTTATGCACCAACTGTACCGATGTGTGCCCTAAAGCACTGCCTACCGATATGGTGATCGAGCAAGTGCGTGCCGATCTTGCCGATAAATACGGAATCGCATGGTTTAAGCGGGCGTTTTTCTATCTCTTGCGCCACCGCAGCACCATGGATATTTTGTTTAAACTCGGATACGTATTTCAGACGTGCGGATTTAAGATCAAAGCAGAGATCAACTCGATGCAGCCGAGATTTAATCTCCCGATCATCAAAAAAGACCGCCTTTTGCCCTCTATGGGGAAAACCTCGTTTATGAACAGCTATCCTGAGAATATCCCCAATGGCGGACAACGTCGTGTGGCGATCTTCATCGGATGTTTGGCAAACTATAACTATACCGAGATCGGTAAGGGACTTTTAGAGATTTTAGAGGCATTGAACGTCGATGCCTTTATCCCGAAAAAACAGCTGTGCTGTGGGGCACCTGCTTACTTTACGGGGGATTTCGCGACGGTCGATCATAACGCCAAAAAGAACATCGTCTATTTCGAGAGCTTTATCGATGAGGTCGAAGCGATCATCATCCCTGAAGCGACCTGCAGCGCGATGATCAAAATCGATTATGAGCACTTTTTCCACGATCAGCCCGAATGGTTGGCACGTGCCCAAAAACTGAAATCCAAAATTTTTATGGCGACCGAGTGGCTGGAGCAAAAGACGGAGCTTAAAGCGCTGTTGGCATCCAAAGGGCGCAGTGATCTGAGCGTCACCTATCATGATCCGTGCCACGCCCGTAAAATGCAGGGGGTCTATAAAGAGCCGAGAGCCTTGGTAGGGCAAAATTACACCATCACCGAGATGAGCGACCCGAATGCCTGCTGCGGCTTCGGAGGGGTCACGATGCAGACGGAGAATTTCCATTTCGCTCAAGCAGCGGGACGTCCAAAAGCCGCTATGATCGCCAAAACGGGGGCAAAAGTGGTTACCGCCGAGTGCAGTGCGTGCCGTATGCAGATTAATAATTCGATGAATGAGGCGGATGTGGATGTCGTCTTTAAAAATCCGATCGAATTGATCGCCGAGGCGTTGCGCAAATGACCACGATGGAAGTCGAATCGTTTTTAGAGACGTTTCAGACTCTCATAATGGCGTCACTAACTCCCGAAGGTGGGGCACATGCCAGTACTGCTCCCTACGTACGAGTGGGAAATGATTTTTATATCCTGATCAGCACCGTTGCTCAACACGGGCGTAATCTCCTATCAAATCCTAACATCTCTCTCCTCTTTGTCGAAGATGAATCGCAATGCGTTCAGCCCTTTGCCCGCAAACGGGTTACGATTGAAGCAGCCGCATCTGAGATGAGTCGTGAA
Organism: Sulfuricurvum sp.; assembly: GCF_036279695.1. Classification (GTDB taxonomy): domain Bacteria; phylum Campylobacterota; class Campylobacteria; order Campylobacterales; family Sulfurimonadaceae; genus Sulfuricurvum. The sequence continues at coordinate 19,207 of NZ_DASUIQ010000047.1, read as the reverse complement.
GAGGATGCCTATAGTAGTGTGATTGAACGCTTTCGTGCTCACTTTGATCCGGAACTGGTCACCTCGTTGACGCAAATGGGTGATTTTCACCTGTTCAAGCTCTCTCCCAAAAGCGGCAGTGTCGTGATGGGATTCGGCAAAGCCTATCGTTTGGACGCACATTTAGAAGTATTAACGCAGATTATGGGTCAACACCAAAGGGGTCACGGCAATGGATAAACTTCTCATCGTATGGAGCAGTGGAGAGATCGAAGTCGCTAAAAAACTGGTATTACTCTATGGAAGCGTGATTTTGCCGCGCGGATATTGGGACGAAGCTCATCTGATGGTATGGGGCCCTTCGGCGAAGCTCTTGGCTGAAAATACGGAATTACAAGAGATGGTTTCTAAAGTGATAGAGAGCGGTGTAAAAGCTTCCGTGTGTGTCGTATGCAGTGACGATTACGGTGTGACCGAACAGCTTCGTTCTTTAGGGATTGAACCGACCCATACGGGAGAGTTTTTGACGCAGGCACTCAAAAGTGACTGGAAAGTGGTGACGTTCTGATGGAATTTTGGAATCATATTTACGAACATTTTAACCCTGTAGCATTTAATCTTTTCTCTATCCCCGTCCATTGGTACGGATTGATGTACGTCCTCGCACTTCTCAGCGCTCTCGTCATCGCGAAATGGATTGTCCAAAAAGATAACATCTCGATCACCAAAGAGCAACTGGATGATTATTTCATCTACGCCGAGATCGGGGTGATCTTGGGAGCGCGATTGGGGTATATCCTCTTTTACGATACCCACACGATGTACTATCTGACGCAACCGTGGCAGATTTTTAATCCGTTTATCGACGGAGTGTTTGTCGGGATTCGGGGGATGAGTTTTCACGGGGCGATACTCGGATTTTTGATCGGTTCGTATCTGTATCATCGCCGCCACGGCATCCCTTTCGGTCGCTTGATGGATTTGGTAGCGGTATCGGTACCTTTGGGATACGTATTCGGGCGGATCGGAAATTTTCTCAATCAAGAGCTCGTCGGACGTGCTACCGATGTGCCGTGGGGGATTTATGTCTATGATACTCTCCGTCACCCCTCACAGCTGTACGAAGCATTTGTCGAGGGGATCGTGGTCTTTGTGATCATCTATGCGTATCGTCACCGTAAAGCGTTCGAGGGCGAGTTAATTTTGCTGTACGGATTTTGTTACGGGATTGGGCGAGGACTCGTTGAGTTTTACCGCGCACCCGATGCGCAAATCGGATACATACTTGGTCAATGGATGACGCTCGGGATGGCGCTGAGTTTTGCGATGGCGGGAGTTTCAGCACTCTTGTGGGTTTATTTTAAGAAACGAAGTAAAATTTAGTAGAAATTATTTTCCCGTCATTCCCGACTTGATCGGGAATCCAGCTTGAATTCTAAAGAGATGGATCCCCGGGTCAAGCCCGAGGATGACGAATTAGGTAAACCGGATACAAAAATGGTGTATCCCCTCTTCGTACTCGTACTGTAGATCAAAGCGGTGCAGATCACAGACCGATTGGGCGATGTAGAGCCCCAATCCTAACCCCCCATCACCCCGTTCGGTGACAAATGCCTGCAACGCCTCTTCAACCGGACGCTTGAGCGGTACTCCGCTGTTTCGGATGCAGATTTTTTTCCCATCACAATCGATACGGATCGGATACGAGGTTGCGTGTCGTAGCGCATTATCGATCAGGTTCTGGAGTGCACTCGTAAAGAGGTCACAATCGACCATAATGCTCTGTGTACAGCCGCTAATCTCAACTGTGTCCTCTTCTATCATCAGATTATCCATTGCATTTAGGATCATTGAATCGAGACTTTTTGGCGTTTTGGTGAGGGAAAAAGCATGCATTTTCTCAATATCCGCCATTTGGTGAATCAGATGCTCCAGTCGTAAGAAGAGTTTGGCAAGTAGGTTTCGGTTAGGACTCGGTTCTTCGAGTTCGACGATGAGTTTCCCTTTGGTAATCGGTGTTTTGAGTTCATGCATAATGTTTCGCAAGAAAAGTTCGCGCGATTTTTTGAGCCGGTTTTGTTTCTCCAGTGCATCATGAAGGGCGTTGGAGATAAGGGCAATTTCATTTTTACCGTTATTGGGTTCATCGACGATCTCTTCACCCTCTCCGTAGCGCTGTATTTGTTCATAAAGATGTTTGAGGGGTTTGAGGTTGCTCCATAAGAGCAAGTACATACTTACCAATCCCCCCAAAAGGGCAAAGAATAAAAACCAGACGAAATAGTAGGTCGTCTCTTCGGCGGTATCCCGATAATACATGACACAGTGTTCGCGTGCCAAGCCGTAGACAAACCCTTCATGATCTTTGTATATAGTGACTTTAATATTCCGTGATTGGAGTTTGGCACGCATCGGCGGAGGTATCGGGATCGGTTCACAATGGGGGGCGATTTTCTCAATCAGTTTAAACCCCGCTTCTTTGAGCTCTTTGTTTTGTTCCACACAGGTTCGGATGGATGACTCTTCAAGGATACGGGAGAGTTCCATCGATCGGTGGGCAAGAAGATGAAATTTTTGCTCTTTTTGCTCATTGAGAGCCGAAACAAAGAGCAACGAGAGGACAATAAGGGCTAGAACAAAGAAAGCATGGAGCTTAAAAAAAACGGAGTGGCGGCGTGAAATCATAGGGTAAACTGATACCCCATACCGCGAATGGAGCGGATGAGGGTAGGGTGTTTAGGATTGGGCTCCACTTTTTGGCGGATTCGGCTGATGAGAACGTCGATACTTCGTTCACTGCTCTCCCATCCTATCGATTCGACGTTGTTGGCGATAAAATCACGGGAGATGATTTGGCGGCGGTGTTTGATCAGCAGTGATAACAGCTCAAATTCGGCGCGAGTGAGGGGGAGAAGTTCCCCCTCTTTGTAGATGCCGTTTTCATCGACGCGAAACATTTCACTGCTCGCTTGGATGGTTTTGCCGTTGATACGGCGTAATAGGCTCTGTATTCGGGCTACCAGTTCTCTGGGCTCATAGGGCTTGGGGAGGTAGTCATCGGCACCCAGTTCGAGGGCGATCACTTTGTCTCCCAAATCACTCCGAGCCGAGGAGATGATGATCGGAATGTCGCTGCGCTCACGAAGCGCTTTGCAGACATCCAATCCATCCATATCGGGAAGAGTTAAGTCGAGTAAAACGAGGTCATACGACTCGATCCCCAGTGACGCGAGTGCCGCTTTGGGATGAGCGTAGCTGATCACCTCCATCTGATAACGACTCAGATACTGTGTTAACAGATCTGAGATTTCGAGGTCATCTTCAATCAGGAGGATTTTGATCATCCGAAATTACTTTTTATTACACTCTTTGCAGCCCATGCCGCCCATTTTACCATCGCCCATTTTCATCCCCTTCATATCCCCTTTTGGGCACATTTTAGGAGCATTGGCTTCGAAAGCTTTGAGTTGTTCAGGGGTAAGTACCGCCATCATTTTTTCGTGTTGTTGGTTATGGAACGCTTTTCCCTCTTCACGAATTTTTTGGATTTGAGCTTTTTGATCATCGCTAAGCCCCAATTTCTCGAATGGTTTAGGGAGTTTAGAGGTATCACACTCACATTTTTTCATCATTCCTTGTCCATTCATCATTCCGCCGTTTTGCATTGGACATGCCATCAACGCTGTTGCACCGAGGATCAGTGCGATACTTAGAATCTTTTTCATAGGGTTTCTCCATTTGGTAAGTTTTAACTCTAACATCATAGAACACTATTGCTAATGTTTGAGTAACCTTGTATTAACAATATTAATGAGAAATCTCTTCGCTTTGAGCTTCGGTGATTTTCATCAATGTCATAAACAGCACTGTGATTGCCGGTCCGATAATCATCCCCCAAAACCCGAATGTCCCAAGCCCCGCGATAATGGCGAAGAAAATGATAAGTTCATTGATCTTCTCTTGCGGTTTGATCAAACGCTGGTTGATGAGTTTGATGATGACAGGCTTGACAAACGTATCGGCGATGACTGAAATGACGATGATCGTATAGAGGGTGATAAAAAGGGCATTTTCCGTGTGTCCTAGCGAGAGTTCAAAAAGGGCAAACGGGAGCCACATAATGACCCCTCCCACGACAGGGATCAGCGAGGCAAAACCGTACATAATTCCAAAGAGTAGACCGTTGTATCCCATATACCCGATGGCTATTCCAAACAGTGCCCCCTCAAATACCGCAGTGGCGAGGATAGAGTAGAAAACAACACTCATCGCCGAGCGCATCTCAAAGATGATGAGGGTGCTCTCTTGTTGAGGGAAATGGGCAGAGCGTTTAAAAAACTCGAAAATATCCCGTCCGTAATAATGGGCAATAAAGTAAAAAATGAGGGTAAAAATAGTTCCGGAGAGAAACGACATCGCAAAGCTTCCGATTTGAGACGCGTAAGCAATAATGTTTTGTGAAAATGCGGTAGGATCAAATTCGGCTAAAGAGGCTTCAATTTTGATTTCGATTTGAGATAAAGCGGGGGGCAAGTGGGTAAGCCAACTTCGAAGTTTTGTCTCCATCGTACTCATCATGGCAGGATCGAGGTTTTGGAGCATGACCGAGAGGTGCACCAAAAAATATCCCAACGGTGCGAAAAACAGGATCCCTAGCAAAAGGGTCGAGAGAGCTGAAGCCCAAAAGCGGCTCTTTGTGAGCTGAAAAAATCCCATCTGAATATGATGCGTAGAGATCGCCAACAGCGAAGCGACAATGATACTCATCCAAAACGGTGCATACAAGATATACATTCCATACGAGACGAGGATAAGTAAAATGGGGGTAAAGTACTCTTTTTTCACATCTATTCCTTATTCAAACAGTCCGCTCTGCGGGATGCCGAATTTGAGAAGTTCATAGGTTTTAGCGGTAGCGACCCGTCCTCGAGCCGTTCGTTCCAGATAACCGTTGGCGAGGAGATAGGGTTCGAGGACATCTTCGATCGTCCCCTCATCTTCGCTGAGTGCGGCGGCGATAGTGCTTAGACCCATCGCGCGCCCTTTGGCTTCCATCAGGAGTTTTAGGAGGCGAATATCCATCTCATCAAACCCGTTGGCGTTGATCCCCAGCTGATCGAGGGCGTAGCGGGAACGTTCATGTAAAATAGTATTTTCATTGGCAACGTCGGCAAAATCCCGAACTCGTTTTAAGAGACGTAATGCGATACGGGGGGTTCCTCGGGAGCGCTTGGCGATTTCGTGGGCGGCATTTTTGTCGATACTTTTGCCCAGTTTTGTGGCGGCTTGGGTGATGATACTGCACAGCTCATCGGGAGAATAAAATTGCATCCGAAAATTCATCCCGAAACGATCACGCAAAGGGTTTGAGAGCATCCCCGCACGGGTGGTTGCTCCGATGAGGGTGAAGCGGGGGAGATCGATTTTGACCGTCTGCGCCGCAGGACCGCTCCCGATGATAATATCGAGACGGAAATCCTCCATCGAAGGGTAGAGGATCTCTTCGACCGCTGGAGAGAGACGATGGATTTCGTCGATGAAGAGGATGTCGCCTTCTTCGAGATTGGTGAGGATGGCGGCGAGATCACCGCTTTTTTCGATCATCGGAGCGGCGGTGACTTTGATGTTGCTCCCCATTTCGTTGGCGATGATGAGGGCTAATGTCGTTTTCCCTAAACCGGGAGGGCCGTAAAAGAGGACATGATCGAGGGCTTCACGCCGCTTGGAACTCGCTTCGATGAAGACCCCCAGATTTTTTTTGATCTGTTCTTGCCCGATATAATCATCCCATGCACTTGGACGTAATGAGGTTTCGCTAACCTCTTCGGCATTAAATTTTTCGATTTCGACTATGCGTTCCATAAATTTTAATATCTTCCTGTCATTGAAGGATTTGAATCAGAGTTATTCATACATTTTTGATAGTTTTCTGTATCTGTAAACATACATGGACTTCCTCTATATGGCTGGTCATATAAATATGGTTTCATTTTACTTGAACATCCTTCTAATAACAACAGAATGAATAAGAATAAAATTTTAATAGATATAGTTTTCATTTGGGAACTCCCCATTCTCGACTTCATCCGCATATGTTTTTGCCGCTTCTTTGACAATGGCTGCACCGTTTAGGTATTGTTTGACGAACTTCGGGACAAACGGCTCATAGAGTCCCAGCATATCGGAAAATACGAGTACCTGACCGTCCACTCCGTTACCCGCACCGATTCCGATCACGGGGATGGAGACGCTTTGCGCAACGCGGGTTGCGACATCGGCTTTAACCCCTTCGATCACAAGGATAAACGCTCCGGCTTCTTGTATCGCTTGCGCATCGCTAATAAGTTGCAGGGCTTCGTGTTCCGTTTTTCCTTTGACTTTGTAGCCTCCCTCCGCGCGAAAGGCTTGAGGAAGGAGTCCGATGTGCCCGCATACCGCTATTCCATTGGAAGTGAGATGGCGTACCAGATGGGCTTTATCGGCACCACCCTCGATTTTTACCGCATCGGAAGGGGTTTCGCGATAGACACGGATCGCATTTTCCAGAGCCGTTTTTTCATCACAATAGGTACCAAACGGCATATCGGTGATGACAAATGTCTCCGGAGCACCTTTGCAGACGGCTTGCGTATGGTAGATCATCTGATCCATAGTGGAACTCAGTGTATCGCTGTTACCGCCGAAACTCATATTGAGGCTGTCTCCGACGAGGAGGATGTCGGAACTCTCGCTCAAAAGACGGGCAAAAAGGGCATCATACGCCGTGATCATTACGAGCTTACGAACCCCTTTGCATTTTTGAATGGAGCCGATAGTGAGTTTTTTCATACTATAAATATCCCATAGTTATTTAAAGTAGATAGTTTACCCAAAAATTGAGTTGCATTGCTATTCTATGGCAATTAAGAGGGGATATTAAACAAAAGATGGTTATAATTTTTCATCACAGGAGAAGATCGCAATGGGTATACGAAGCGTTTTAGAAGCTAATTTCGACTTTGAAATCATTGACGAATTCTTAGATCATTACGCAATGATGAGCGAGATTATGGAAGGTCTCATGGTCGATTTAGGAAATCCGGATCGTTATCATCGAAGTATCGAAGAGCTATTTCGTATTTTCCATAACATCAAATCGGCTTCGGGATATTTGCAGATCGAACCGATGATGCGTTTAGCCGCTTTTACCGAAGATGCGCTTGAACAATTACGAACGCGTGACAAAGTCGTCAATGAAGAGACGATTACGTGGCTGATCAGTGTTGCCGATATGTTTCAGCAGTGGCAAGAAGATTTGAAAATGGATAATGATTTGACAAAAGTCCATTTTTCCCTTTTAATTTTACCCGATATGGAGAAAGCGTGAAGCAACTCGTAGCTTATATTACCGCAGGATACCCTGATAAAAATTTTACCGTCGATTTGGCATTGGCACTCGGCGAAAACGGTGTCGATACTCTTGAACTCGGCGTTCCATTTTCCGATCCTGTAGCTGATGGTCCCGTTATCGAAGCGGCAAACCACCGCGCCCTCGAAGCAGGGTTCCGTTTCGCTGACTTGCTAGATATTTCCGCTGCCGTTGCCCCGAAAATCGATACGTTATGGATGGGGTATTTCAACCCGTTTTACCAATACGGGATGGAAGCGTTGCTTGATAAAGCCGCGAGCATTGGCGTAAACGGTTTGATTATCCCCGATGTACCGTATGAGGAAGCAAAAACGTATCACGGTTTGTTTGAGAGTCGAGGTTTGGCGAATATCACTTTCGTTGCTCCGACGGATGGCGAAGAGCGTATCGCGCTCATCACGGCACAAGCACGCAAATTTATCTACCTTGTCGCCTATGCAGGGATCACGGGGAGCGGCAAAGCTGAAGATTTAGCTCCCGTACTAGAGATGATCAAACGCCAAACCCAGACACCGGTGTATGTCGGTTTCGGGGTGAACGAAAAAACGGCGCGTGAAAAAGTGCAGGGGGCGGACGGTGTCATCGTCGGTTCGGCGATTGTCAACGTTTTGTTGGATGATACTATTTCAGCAACCCAAAAAATTGCTAAATGCTGCGAGATAACCCGCACCATCAAATCTCTTATTAACGAATAGCAGATTATAATACGCTTCTAACTTCGGTTATCTACGTGGGGGCGACATGGCTTCGACTGGATCAAGAAGGTTTAGGTTGCATTGCCGGACTGAGCAGCTCCGTTATACGGCTCACAATTGCTTAAACGCAAACAACACTAATTACCGTCCTGCTTACGCTGTAGCGTAAGTTTAACTTAACTTAGGACTGCGCTACCTCTCTATGCTATCACCGAGAGGGTTTGGCGTATAACCACTGCGATAGCTATACTCTCGGAATGCCTCGGACGGGAATGAATTTAGAGGATAGTGGGCTGTAGCCTTGCACGTTGTGTGAAAGTTCACGAGATTTAAACAACGTTACTAAGCATGTAGACGCCTTTACTTCCTTGGTTTAGGACTCCGGTTCAATCCCGGACGCCTCCACCAAAAAATCCTGTTTTATTTATTTTCTTCTTATGTTATTGAAACTTAAACGTTGTCGAGTATAATATGTAAACAATTATTTACTATAGTAGGTTTAAGCAGTTGAATACATCCCCATTACAGATTTTTCGTAGTGTTATTTTTGCCCTTTTTTTGCGTGAATTAAAAACTCGTTTTGGAGAGAGCCGTTTAGGATATGCTTGGATCGTTTTAGAACCTATGCTGCATATTGTGATGTTACTCGTCATCTTTTCGGTCTTTAGTAATCAGATGATGCCTCAGGTCCCTTTTTCCCTTTTTCTAATTACTGGACTTATCCCTTTTTTCCTTTTTAAACATATCGCTATGGCACTGATGGGGAGTATTCCCGCAAATTTGGCTCTTTTTTCCTATAAACCCGTGAAACCTTTTAGTGTTTATATCACAAGAACAATTTTAGAAGTATTAATTTATGGGGCGATCTTCGGACTTATTTTAGTAGTGTTCTGGTGGTTTTCGCTGGTTCCTTTTTCGATAGCATTTCCGTTAGAACTCATTGGGACAACAGTACTAATTATACTATTTAGTGTTTCTATAGGGATCGCTTTGAGCGTACTGGTTCATAAGTTTGAGAGTTTAAGAATGTTAGTTAATATTGCATTTACCCTTTTGTACTTTTTGTCGGGAATCATGTATCCGCTTTGGGTTATCCCCTCCGAGTATTTACGTTATTTGCAGTACAATCCTCTCTTGCATTTGATTGAAATGTTCCGAGAATCTTTTTTTAGTTATTATCCCCAAGTTGAGGGGATTTCGCTTACACTCCCTTTTTGGACGATCCTGGTTATGGGATATATCGGGATGTGGTTTTACACAAAACGAGAATCATTACTGCGGAGTTCGACATGATCGTACTCGAAAACTTGACCAAATCGTACCCGCTTACTCATGGTCGTCACTATGTTTTTAGAGACCTCTCTTTTACCTTTCCTGAGAGAAATAGTATCGCGATTTTGGGACCTAACGGCTCCGGTAAATCAACCCTAATGCGGATTTTGGGCGGTATCGATACTCCCGATAGCGGACGGGTAATCACCGATAAAACGATCTCATGGCCGGTAGGGTTGTCGGGAGGATTTCAGGGATCACTCTCGGCACGGGACAATGTAAAATTTGTCTGTCGTGTATACGGCTATAGCGGTGAAGCGTTGCGTGAGAAAGTAGCGTATGTCGAAGAGTTTGCCGAGATAGGTAAATATTTCGATCAACCGATCAAAAATTATTCATCGGGTATGCGTTCTCGGGTTACTTTCGGTCTCAGTATGGCGTTTGATTTTGATTATTATCTGATTGATGAGGCGGGTGCTGTCGGTGATCCGCAGTTTAAAATCAAATCACAAGCGATCTACGATGAAAAGCGGAAGCAGTCTAATGTGATCTTGGTTACCCATAACATGAGTGAAGTGAGAGAACTATGTCAACACGTTATTGTCGTAAAAGAGGGGAAAGCCGTCGTTTATGAAGATATCGAAGAGGGAATTGCCGTATATCAGAACAAAAGGGAAATGAGTTGATTGATTGGATGAAAAACAAAGCCGGCTTTTTGAGTTTGGTCATACTTCCGATGAGTGCAGTGCTCATCTATTATACTTTTATTGCCGCCGATCGTTATGTCAGTGAAACCGTTGTAACGGTAAAGAAAGCAGATAGTTCTATTGCATCGGCAGTGGGTGGATTGGCGATGTTAGCAGGTGTTTCACCTTCATCTAGAGAAGACACCCTTTATTTACGAGCATATATCCATTCACTCGATATGCTAAAAAAACTGGATGAAAAGTTGGCAGTACGAAAAGCATATGAATCACAAACGCGAGACCCCTTTTTCCGTTTGTATAGCTGGATGAGCCAAGAGTGGTATCTCTGGTATTACCGTAATCGTGTGGAAGTGGTTTATGACGATATGACCGGACTGTTACGTATCCGTAGTGAAGCGTTTACACCTATACAAGCACGCTCTATTAACAGTGCGATTTTGAGTGAGTCTGAACGTTTTGTCAATGAGCTGTCGCATAAAATGTCACGTGAACAGATGATATTTGCCGAAGAAGAGCTGAAAAAAGCAAAAGGGCGCTATGCGATCTCAAAAGGAGCTCTGCTCGCTTTTCAAAATAAGTATGGTGTATTTGATCCGATGGCTCAAGCGGAGGCTAAAGCAACTCTTTCAGAAGAACTCGACGCGACGATTACTAAAAAAGAGGCAGAACTGGGTGCAATGCTCTCCTATCTCCAAGAGAGCGCTCCGCAAGTGGTTGCACTCCGTGCGGAAATAACAGCATTGAAAACTCAATCCGTAAAAGAAAAATCACGTGTGGTATCGAATAAGAATGGCGAAAAGCTAAATGATCTTGTCGCACGTTATCAGGATTTGGTGATCGAGGCAGGGTTTGCAGAAGATGCCTATAAAATCGCCCTTGCATCCGTAGAAAAGACTCGTATCGAAGCGAGTCAAAAGATCAAACAACTTGCAGTGATTCAATCACCGATTGAACCGGAAATTGCTGAGTATCCTAAACGAATTTATAATTTGATTACGATTTTTATCGGATTATTGTTATTGTTCGGGATTTCACGTCTTGTCAAAGCCACTATAGAGGATCATAAATACTAATGAAACGATTAATTACTTCCATAGCTTTAGTATCGAGTTTTACACTGCTGTCTGCTCTTGATGTATCATCCATTGTTACTAACGATCAAAATAATACCGTTGGTTTGGTTCAATCTCCCAAAGGGATATTTGGTGAGCATCTTTTTAATGGAGGGTTTACTCAATCGTCTCAGCACATCTATAACCCTGATTATCGCTTGGCTATCGGTGATGTCGTTACGGTAAAGATGTGGGGTGCATTTGAATATGAACAGCCGCATACCATCGATTCGCAAGGGAATATTTTTCTTCCTCGCATAGGGGTTGTAAAGCTTCTCGGTCTCCGAAACGGTGATTTGGTCTCTACCATAACGGATAACGTCAAAAAAGTCTTCAGAAACAATGTCTACGTCTATGCGGATATGGGTGCTTATCAAAATGTTTCGGTTTTTGTGACCGGAAATGTTAAAAAACCGGGGCTATATCAGGGGCTAAGTTCTGATTCTCTGGTGCAATATCTCGACAAAGCATCGGGGATAAACACCGAATACGGCAGTTTTCGCCGTATCACTGTACTGCGAGATAGCAAACCGTATAAAAAAATTGACCTTTATGATTTTATGCTCAACGGTCAAATGGAGATGTTCGCATTCCGTAGCGGCGATGTGATTTTAGTTGATAGTGTCGGTTCTTATGTGAGTGCAACGGGTGAAGTACAGCGCCCCTTCCGCTTTGAATCCAAAGAGCCTACGATAACGGTAGCAGAGCTTGCACATCTGAGTGGTATCAAGCCTACCGCAACGAATGCCATTGTCAAAAGCTATAAGAGCAACAATCATTTAAATGTTAAATCCTACCCCATTAACGAGTTTGATAAAGTGACCCTAAGTTCAGGTGACAGTGTTGAATTTATGCCGGATTATTCGGTATCGATGGTTCAGGTCACTATCGAAGGAGAACATGAGGGGTTGCATACACTCGTAGTACCCAAAGGGACAACTCTCAAAAAACTTCGTGATATGATCAGTTTTAATAGTGAATCGAATGCCAATGCGATACAGATTTATCGTAAAAGCGTTGCCGAAATGCAAAAAAAGCTGATTGATGCACAATTAAAAGAGTTAGAGACCATAGCTCTTACTACGCCATCGATTTCAACGCAAGAATCATCGATGCGATCTCAGGAAGCACAATCTATTTTGCAGTTTATTGAACGGGCAAAAAAAGTTGAACCGCGAGGTCAGATTGTTATCAGTGATGAATCGGCACTTGATAATATCGTCCTCCAAGAGGGTGACACCATCAATATCCCGACAAAAAACAATATCGTCGTAGTGCAGGGTGAAGTGGCACTGCCGGGAGCATTTACCTACATAGATGGGCATGTGCTTGATGATTATATCGATATGGCGGGAGATGTGAGCGAGCGTGCTAATACGGAACGAATTTTGGTTATCCGAGCGAACGGCAAAGCGGAAAAATACGATGCGTCACTTTTTGCGATGAATGCTAAACCTTCTATTGAAAAAGGGGATGCTATTTTAGTATTGCCAAAAGCTGAGGGACGAAGTTTGATGACGACTGGTGTTATTACCCAAATCCTCTATCAGATCGCGATTGCAGCCAAAGTGGTGTTGAATATATAAACCAAGAAGGGTTATCAGTTTTATGTATAATTTTTTGAATTTGATCGGACGCAATAAAGCTCTTTTCAGCGAAGATATTATGGCAAACGAAAAGGAACTTTTACGTATCGTTTCGATGTCTACATTCTTAGTTATCGGGGGGGCTGGTTCGATTGGTCAAGCTGTTACCAAAGAGATTTTTAAGCGCAAGCCGAGAAAACTCCATATAGTCGATATTTCTGAAAACAATATGGTCGAACTTGTACGAGATATCCGCAGCTCTTTCGGTTATATTGATGGTGATTTTCAGACCTTTGCTTTAGATATTGGCTCAGCAGAATATGATGCTTTTATCAAAGCAGATGGAAAATATGATTATGTTTTAAATCTTTCGGCATTGAAGCATGTACGAAGCGAAAAAGACCCTTTTACTCTAATGCGAATGATTGAAACAAATATTTTTAACACGGATAAAACGTTACAGCAGTCCATAGACAATAGTACAAAAAAATATTTTTGTGTTTCAACGGACAAAGCTGCCAATCCGGTCAATATGATGGGTGCAAGCAAGAGGATTATGGAGATGTTTGTGATGCGACGATCAAAACAGATCAATGTCTCTATGGCACGTTTTGCTAACGTCGCTTTTAGTGATGGCTCGCTTTTGCATGGGTTTAATCAGCGATTGGAAAAACAGCAACCTATCGTAGCTCCAAACGATATTAAAAGATATTTCGTAACTCCGCAAGAATCGGGAGAACTTTGTCTGATGTCGTGTATATTTGGAGAAAACAGAGACATCTTTTTTCCAAAACTGAGCGAAAATTTACATTTAATTACGTTCGCAGATATAGCAGTGAAATACCTAAAAGAAAAAGGGTATGAACCATACATGTGCAAAGATGAAGATGAAGCAAGAGAATTGACTAAGACTTTGCCTGAAATGGGGAAATGGCCGTGTCTTTTTACGGCGAGTGATACAACGGGTGAAAAAGATTTTGAAGAGTTTTTTACCGATGCGGAAACGCTTGATATGGAACGCTTTAAAAATCTGGGTGTCATCAAAAACGAAGTGCACTTTGACGAAGAAAAGTTAAATCATTTTGAAAAAACAATGAAAATGTTTAAAAGTAAATTGTCATGGACAAAAGATGATATTGTCCAAGAATTTTTTAGAATGATTCCCGATTTTGCCCATAAAGAGACGGGTAAATATCTTGATGGGAAAATGTAGTATGCAAAATATTGTTGATTTTATCCAACAAACATTTAGCACACAAGAATTTATACCGCTCCATGAACCACGATTTATCGGGAATGAAAAAAAATATCTCAATGATTGCATTGACTCGACTTTTGTTTCTAGTGTCGGAAAATATGTAGATACCTTTGAAAAAGAGTTTGCAAAAACGGTTGGCAGTAAGTATGCTATAGCAACGGTAAACGGTACGGCGGCTCTTCATATCTCTTTGATCTTAGCAGGTGTCAAACGAGATGACGAAGTGATCACGCAGCCGCTTACTTTTATCGCTACCTGCAATGCTATCAGCTACTGCGGTGCAAAGCCCATATTTATCGATGTGGATTTAGACACTATGGGTCTTAGCCCCACGTCACTAGAACTATTTTTGAAAAAGAACTGTGAGATTAAAGACGGTAAGTGTATCAATAAAACCACCGATAGAGTTATCAAAGCCTGTGTTCCAATGCATACCTTTGGTCACCCCTGCAAAATAGATGAGATACACGCTATTTGCCACGATTGGAATATAGAACTTGTAGAAGATGCGGCCGAATCACTTGGAAGCTACTACAAACATAAACATACCGGTACTTTTGGTATCGTGGGCGCATTTTCGTTCAATGGCAACAAGATCATCACCAGTGGCGGTGGCGGTGTTATTGTTACTGACGATGAAACGTTGGCTGCGCGTGCCAAACACATTACCACTACTGCAAAAATTCCTCACAAATGGGAATATGTCCATGATGAAATCGGTTACAACTATCGGCTTCCAAATCTTAATGCGGCACTTCTCTGTGCTCAGCTAGAACAGCTTCAACCTTTTTTAGACAATAAAAGAGCCTTAGCAACCGAATATAAAACGTTTTTTGAATCTCAAAATATTCGATTTATAGAAGAGCCGCAGGAGAGCCGATCTAACTATTGGCTTCATGCTATTCTTTTGGATGATTTGAATCAGCGTAATGCATTTTTAGACTACACAAACAGCAATGGGGTGATGACACGACCGATTTGGGCATTGATGAATAAATTGGAAATGTTTAAAACGTGTCAGAGTGATGAGCTAGTCAATGCGTGTTTTTTAGAAGAGCGTGTTGTTAATATTCCCAGTAGTGTTCGACTATGAAACCGCAAATGAGTATTTTCATCATCGCCGAAGCAGGTGTCAATCATAACGGGTCTTTGGAGATTGCCAAAGCGCTGATCGATGTTGCCGCGCAATCGGGTGCCGACGCGGTGAAATTTCAAACCTTCAAAGCCGATAAACTGGTCTCCAAAACAGCGCAAAAAGCCTCTTATCAAAAACAAACGACCGATGCGGATGAATCCCAATACGCCATGATCAAAAAACTGGAGCTGGACGAGAGGGCACACCATGAACTCATCGACTATTGCGCGCAAAAAAACATCCTTTTTCTCTCTACCCCATTTGACCATGAGAGTATCGATTTATTAGCCGATCTGGGGATGGAGATTTTCAAAATCCCCAGCGGTGAGATCACAAACCTCCCCTACCTCCGCCATATCGGATCGCTACAAAAAGAGGTGATCCTCTCTACCGGAATGGCAACCCTCGATGAGATTGATGCGGCACTCCATGTCTTGAACACGGCAGGAACGGCAAAAGAGCGCATCACCGTATTACACGCAACAACCGAATATCCTTGCCCGATGGATGAGGTCAATCTGCGTGCGATGCAGACCATACGGGATACCTTTGATATACGGGTAGGATATTCCGATCATACTCGCGGTATCGAGATCCCGATAGCCGCTGCCGCCATGGGAGCCAGCGTGATCGAGAAACATTTTACCCTTGATAGAGAGATGGAAGGGCCGGATCATAAAGCGAGTTTGGAACCCGATGAACTGATCGCGATGGTTCGCTCTATCCGAAACATCGAAAAAGCATTGGGTGATGGTATCAAGCGCCCCTCGCCGAGCGAGCTCAAAAACATCCCCATCGCTCGAAAAAGCATTGTCGCTTCCCGTGCGATTGCCGAGGGGGAGCGTTTGAGTGAGGAGAACATCACCATCAAACGTCCCGGCAACGGAATCAGCCCGATGCGTTATGATGAGATTATCGGCGCTGTCGCATCCAAAAATTACGACGAAGATGAGGCGATATGAGAAAAATATGCGTCATTACCGGAACCCGCGCGGAATACGGTCTGCTCTACTATCTGATGAGCGCAATCGAAGCCGATCCTGAACTGGAACTTCAGATTATCGCTACAGGGATGCATCTGAGCCCCGAATTCGGACTCACCTACAAAGAGATCGAAAAAGATTTTACGATCACCAAAAAGATCGAAATGCTCCTCTCCAGCGACACTCCGGTGGGGATTTCCAAATCGATGGGACTGGCTCAAATCTCGTTTGCAGAGTCTTTTGAAGAGCTCAAACCCGATCTTGTCGTTGTCCTTGGGGATCGGTACGAGATATTCAGTGCCGCGAGTGCTGCGATGATCGCACGTATCCCTATCGCTCATCTGCACGGAGGGGAAACAACAGAGGGGGCGTTCGATGAATCGATCCGCCATAGCATCACCAAAATGGCGCATCTGCATTTTACCGCCGCCGAAGAATACCGTGATCGGGTCATTCAACTCGGAGAGCATCCCGATAGAGTCTTTAATGTCGGAGGGATGGGGATCGATGCGATCAAAAGGATCACCCTCTTGGAGAAATCCGAATTGGAGAAGAATATCAACTTTACCTTCGGAACCAAAAATCTCCTCGTTACTTTTCACCCTGTTACCTTGGAAAGCCATACGGCAGCCGAGCAGTTTCAAGCACTGTTAAATGCGCTGGATACCCTCGAAGATACCCATATCATCTTTACCAAAGCCAACAGCGATACGGACGGGCGGATAATCAACGCAATGATCGATACCTACGTCTCACATAACACTAAAGCCGTCGTATTCGCCTCCATGGGACAGCTTCGTTATTTGAGTGCGTTACAGTTTGTCGATGCGGTGGTCGGAAATAGCTCCAGCGGTCTGCTCGAAGTACCGAGCTTTCATATCGGTACGATCAATATCGGTGATCGTCAAAAGGGGCGGCTAAAAGCCCTCAATGTAATCGACTGTGAACCGACACAAGAAGCGATCTGTGAAAGTTTAGAAAAACTCTATACCCCTGAATTTCAACAGCAACTATCCACAGTCAAAAACCCTTACGGCGAGGGGGGAGCGGTTGAGAAAATCATACACATCCTCAAAAACACCCCTTTGGCTGATTTGCTCAAAAAATCGTTTTATGATATAGGACTCCGATGAAATTGATAGCGCATAAGTGATGGACATTGGGGCTAAAGAGGTGTTGAATATTTCAGTGATATAATATGAATTAAAGATAAAAGTATGGAATAAAATTTCATTTTTCGAGATAAAAGTGGTGTTGGATATTTAAAATTTAGGATAAGCATGAATGTAAATAAAAAAATAGACGAAAAGGCTAATGTTAACAAGGTTCTCATTGTAGGTCATTCTTTATCTAGATATGAATCTGTTGAGATGCTTTTAAATTTGAGTGGCGTAAAAAGTGCAAAACCCTCAAAACGAGAGAAAATGCTTCCTTCTCAGATAACTGCGACACTTCTAAAAGCCCATCAGGGTTGTTTGGCAGAGGAGATGGGACAAATTTCAGTGAGTCCGGTTTGGAATGAGCTGGCATTGGACCTTCTGTTGGGCAATATTGACCAAGACTCTTGGTGTTGGGCAGATAGTGAAGCAATATCATTGCTTGACTACTGGAAAGAGATGGATAAGCAGCTCGCATTTGCTCTAGTATATAATAGTCCGGCAGAGGCGATTGTACGTGCGGCTGAAGCCAATAAATATATTACCGCTTCTGAAATGAATCATATCCTTGGTGAATGGACTAGATATAATCAAGCTTTGCTCCGATTTTATTATCGTAATTCAGAAATCTCTACTCTTGCACATGTTAAAGAGATTGAGCAAAATTCTAAAACCTATATAGAGTTACAAAAGGGAATTGGAGTTCCTGTTAGCACATCAGATGTTTGTGTGCCACCAATAAAAGAAGAGAGTTCTGATAGTATAGAGAGCAAGGAGATTTACAATTATTTTGCACATAACATCGTTCAAGAATATTCCGAAGCAGTAAGCCTCTATCAGGAACTTCAAGCAGTAGCTAACCTTTATCATGATGATCAATTTCAACCTGTTAGTTCTATTTATGACGTATTTTGCAGTGTATTAACGATACAAAATTCTAAAGAACAAAGTGCAAAAGTACAAGCACTCGAAGAGGAAAACGAATTTCTTCTTACCCAATTGCACGCCGTGCAGGAGGAACTGGAACGATACTACCTCGAAAATCAGCAACTTAAAGTAATAAAACCGACGCAACAACCCAAACGTCTCTATGGAGCAGCAGAACGAGTCAAGCAACAGCTAAGCTACCGTTTGGGTATGCGAATGATTGAAAGTTCCCGATCACTCATAGGGATGATTACAATGCCTTTTAGTTTGATGGCAGTAGCCTCTGAATATCACAAAGAAATGAAATATCGTGGAGATGAAAAACTTCCCCCTATCCACACATATACCGACGCCTATGAAGCCGAAAAAGTAAAAAAACATCTCTCATATATGTTGGGACAGAGCATGATTGAAACGTTGAAAAAGCCGCTTGGAGTTCTTCTGCTTCCATGGACTTTAATGAAAACAGTTTTGGTGTTCAAGCTGCAAAAGGATAAAAAATGAGTCACAGTACGTCATTGAACACTACACTCGATTATCTCAATCTTTTTCATCCTTGTCATGGGGTACTGGTCGTAGGTTCAGGGAACGGCAGTTTGGTTGATCTTATTGCTTCATGGAATGTGGAAGATGTTGTATTGGCTGAAGCAGACGAAAAACAAAATGAGCGGATGAAAAAATTCCATACTATTCCAAAGGCATGGAAGCTGATTAACGCGCTAGTCTATAAAGATCAAATGGATTGCGAGTATTATCGTACCAGTAATCCCGCAGTCGATAGTATCGAACATCCTGAAAAGCTTGGCAATGTATGGCCAAACTTGCATATCGATAGTGTAGAACACCGTGAGAGTATCAGTATTCCTACACTTTTATTGCAAGCCGAAGTCAAAAATATCAATTGGCTCATTATTGATTGTACTCCCGCACTCAAACTGCTCCAAGAAGCAGTGTCTACGCTCCATCGGTGTGACGTGGTAGTAGCCAG